>CAXMTM010000248.1:0-1985 GCA_964196385.1 Arenicellales bacterium | reverse complement strand
TGAGTGGCCGGGAAAACGACGATGAAACCATCCTGTTCTGGCACCGGGGCTTGTCGACGTCGGATATTGCGCTGGGCTCCGCGATGCTGCACAAAGCCGATCGTCTTGGTGTAGGCAGCCGATTGCTTTATCGATGATCAGCATCAACCGCCCGGAGGATCTGAACCGGCCCGCACTGGAAGCAGTGGCCTATAACGAGACGTCGCTGTGTATATCGCCTTCACTGCTGGCGGCCGTGGACGATGGGCGCAAAGTGTTTCTACAGTTGATCGGGAACGGCACCCCCTGTTACGGGGTCACCACCGGTCTGGGTCGACTCTCCGCCGTGACGCTCACAGCTGACGAAATAAAAGACATTCCCAAAAACATTTTGCGTGCGCGGGCTGCGGCTTTTGGACCTGCCTTCGAGAAGCCCGTGGTTCGCGCCTTGATGGCGATAAGGCTGGTCAATTTTCTGTCGGCAAGAGCCGGCGTGCGCTCCGCGGTGTGCCGGTTCCTGGTGGACCGATTGAATGACGGTTTCACTCCATGGGTGCCGCAGTACGGCCACGGTATGGCGGCCGATGCCATAGCCAACTCCCATGCGTTTCAAACGTTCATCGGCGAAGGTTTTGTGCTGAGTCGGGAAGACGATAAACAGCCCGCCGCCACAGCGTTGTCACAACTTGGGGTGAAACCGCTCGAACTCCGCGACAAGGAAGGAATCGCTCTCATCAACGGGCTGACGATGAGTATCGCCTACACGTTGCACGCCAGCAGGCGGATGCAGCGGACATTGTCTCTGGCCCACATGGTGGCCGCAGTATCAGTTGAGGGCATGGCTGCGTGTAAAGACGCCGTAGACGCGGCGATCAAGGCGGCTGGGCTCGAAGCCGGGACGGAGACGGTGATCGATGTCCTAAATGCATATCTCGCCGGCAGCAGGATCGAATCTGAAAAGCTCCAGTCTGCCGTATCCTACCGGGTCATTCCACAGGTGCACGGCGCCCTGGTGGATGCGGTGAACACGCTGCTTCGGCACATAGATCGATCCCTGATCTCTTTCAGCGACAACCCGTTACTGGTTACGGACGGCGACGGGCGGGCCCGCCTCCTGTCGGTGGGGTTGTTTCACGACCAGCACCTGGTCAACCAGGTGGATCACACGGCGTTGTGCCTGGCGCATGTCGGTATTCTCAGTCAGCGCCGGTTGCACCGTCTGCTCGATGCCGACATGACCGGCCTGAGCAAACAACTGGCGATGCGCCCGGGCCTGGATGCGGGGCTGGTGGTGACGCAAAAAGCCAGCCTGGGTCTGGAAGCACGTTTGAGAACGCTGGCACAGCCGGTATCGTTGTTCACCGGGGAAAGTTCGGGAGGGCAGGAGGACTACATGACCATGACGATCCCCGCCGTGTCCCGCTTGTTCGAGATGGCTGAAACGGTGGAGGCCATGTTGGCTTACGAGCTTCTTGCCGGGCTGGCCGCGCTCACCGGCCGTAAAGGGGATCCCGGGACCGGTGTGGGCAGGGTGCGGGACTACTTTTCTGACAAGGTGACGAAGGCGGACCGGGACCGGTCGCCCGGACCCGATGTAGAGATCATCCTGCACGCATTAAAATCCGTTGAATTTCAACAAATGCTGCATAACGTCGAACGCGGGCCGTGACCCGCATAAGGAACCAGGAGCCTGTCCGAGAATAGAGAGCATACTGCGGCAAAGCCCGTTTGGCCCCTTTTCCCGCTCATTATCCCAAAATATGAACAACCATATGAATAACTATTCTCCTCAAATGATCGAAAAACTGGACTCAAAATAACTTCCCCTCGCTACGACTTCTATTCTCGGACAGGCTCCTGGCTATTGTTCGGCCACGGGTATACAAATCCGCAGGTCGCTAGCCTGAATTGTCTTCAAACTCCGCCACGACCGGGGCATGATCCGAGGGCCGTTCCAGCTTCCGTGGATTGGTGTCCACGCCGCACGCACTGCAATTTTCATACAA
>CAXMTM010000247.1:0-3047 GCA_964196385.1 Arenicellales bacterium | reverse complement strand
AACACAGCCCGGGCCGCCCGGACCTGATCGTACTGGATACCACTTTTCCCGATTCCGTCGCCCACGCCCGCGATGCGGCGGGACGCGGCCGGCCGTTGTTTATCGTCTCCAGCAAATCCGGGTCCACCGCCGAAACCACGGACCTGTACAAGTATTTCCGGCAGTGGAGCCGAACCCGCTACGGTGATAGCAGTGGGGATCATTTTATTGCCATTACCGATGAACATTCCACACTGCATACTCTCGCTTCGAATGACGGATTCCGCGAAATATTTCTCAATCCCGCCGACATCGGTGGCCGATTTTCCGCCCTGAGTCTGTTCGGGCTGGTGCCGGCCAGTCTGGTTGGCGTCGACCTGGCAGACCTTCTGGAGCGAGCGCAGGGGATGTTTGACAATCAGGAAGCTGCAAATACCGCTCTGGATCTCGGCCTTCTCCTGGGCCGGTCCGCGCTGGCCGGGCGGGACAAGCTGACGCTCACCTTTTCACCGCAACTGGAGCCGCTGGGACCGTGGATCGAGCAACTTGTCGGCGAGAGCACCGGCAAAGATGGCAAAGGCATCGTGCCCGTCATCAGGGAGAAGGCCTTGCCGACGGAACACTACCCCGATGATCGCATATTCGTGGACTTAGCCTTGAGCGGAGACTCAAGGGGATGGCTGGACCGGGCAAACCGGCTGAATCAACTCAAACAAAACGGCCACCCTGTTGGTTCACTCAGGGTCGACGATGTTCAGGATGTTGGTGCCGAGTTCCTGCGCTGGCAGGTGGCCACGGCCATCACCGCTTCTGTGCTGGGACTTAATCCGTTCGATGAACCGGATGTCAACGCGACCAAGCAAGCCACCTCCCAGATCCTGCGGCAAGCTCCGCAAACAGATACGAAAGCAGCGGCCCGGCATATTGTCGACCCGTCTTTTTTCAGAGCGTTCCTGGAGGGTGTCCACACCCACGACTACTTCACGTTACTGGCTTACCTTCCCGCCCACCAGGGCTGGGAGGAAAAATTGCAACCCCTTCGAGACCGGCTGCTGCAGCACTTGAACGTGGCCACATGCGTGGCCCTGGGCCCCAGGTACCTGCATTCCAGCGGGCAATTACACAAAGGCGGAAAAAAGAACGGTCACTTTGTAGTACTGACCGCAACCCCAAACAACGACATTGCCGTTCCCGGCGAGCGATACACTTTTGGCCACCTCATCGATGCCCAGGCCCGGGGCGACCTGGAAATCCTGCGACAGCGCGGACAAAAGGTTTGCCATATTGATTTGGGAAGCCTCGATGAAGCGGAATCGATGATAGGGCAACTATCCGAAGCCATCGGTTAAGGGTTCAACGGCATTTTTCACCGGGTCGGGTCAGGAACACTCTGTCGCCCTTAATACCTTATATATCCGATCAACCAATTGCTTATATATCTTGTATATACGATAATTGAGATATTATATAACCATATATAAACTATTATAATGCGCGCACAGGAACGGGCTACTGCCCGCAGACAACTCGATAAGCGTCTGGATTCGCTACGAATCTCTGACAGGTTTTCGCGGCCGCCGCGTGGCTGGATCAAGGCCATTCGCGAGTCTCTGGGGATGACCACCGTGCAGCTGGCACGCCGCATAGGTGTAAGCCAATCACGAGTGGTTGATATCGAAAAAGCGGAAACCAGAGGTTCGATCACGCTGGGCTCGCTGGAGCGTGCAGCCCGCGCCCTGGATTGCGACGTTGTTTATGCCCTGGTGCCAAGGCAACCATTACAAGCGATGGTCGAGGAACGCGTATCCCGGCTGGCTGAAACCCGCATGAAAACGGCGCGCCACACCATGGTTCTAGAGGGCCAGAGCGTTTACGACGCAGACGAGCAGAACCAGGTTGAAAAACTCAGACGAGAACTGGTGGAAAAATCCGGTTCCGCGTTGTGGGAAGATGAATGACAGCACCCATCGATCTCCAGGACAATAGCGCGACACTTCTCAGCGACGAAGAGCGGGAAGGTCTGATCCCCGCATACATTACTTTTCGAAATGAGCTCAACGAGGCGGAGCAGTCAAACATAATCGAGGCCGAAGAATGGGCCTTTCGACGGAAGCGCGACGTTCTTCAAGAAAAGTTTTTGAACGATCTCCACAAACGAATGTTTGGTCGTGTCTGGCGCTGGGCAGGCCAGTACCGCCGCACTGGTAAAAACATCGGAGTTGATGCTTACCGTATCCCTCAGGAATTGCGGCAACTTTCGAATGACTGTCATTACTGGATTGTTAATACGACCTACGAAACTGATGAACTGTCCACACGATTCCATCACAAGCTGGTTTGGATTCACCCCTATCCCAACGGCAACGGCCGCCACGCCAGGCTTGCCACCGACTTGCTTTTAGTGTCACTGGGACACGAGCGGTTCACCTGGGGCAGTGAAAGCCTGGTCGACCCAAATGAAACCCGGCAACAATACATAAATGCATTACGCGAGGCCGATCGCCATAACATTCAGCCTTTATGTCAATTTGTGCGCTCCTAGATAATTCTCACCAAATAAGCCGGTAGAACGTATTTGCCGTAGATGGCCTGGGCTTACTGTGGCGGCGGCGCACCCTGTCCCGTAGTGATATGGGTGCCAAGCACCTCTACGCCCGGTCCCCACCCAAAAATTGAGTTTTGTCAATCCATTGGCGCGTATGGTCAATACGGGACAACCGCCAACCATTATTATGGAACCCACTCAGAAACATTGCCCAAGAAACTAAAACCAGGAGACAAATATGACCCTTCTCACATTAGCCATCTTTGCCGGTTTCATACTCACCACCTCGATATGGGCCTTTGCTCGATTGGACCGGGAAGGCAAGCTCCTTTTAATCGAAGACCTCGAGCACATTTAGCAGCCCGTATTTAAGCGTCCCTGTGTTGCCGGGGCCTTACTTGTGGTCCATTGCCGTTACCCCGGACCAGGTATCCGATACGCCCTTTTCCAGTGCGTTGGTCGCCTGTACCAGGTGATGCCAGGCCACCTTGTCTTTGGGATTCTGTTTTAAAACGCTGAACAG
>CAXMTM010000246.1:0-23660 GCA_964196385.1 Arenicellales bacterium | reverse complement strand
CATATCTTCGGGCAAGTGATCATTGATTTCCCGATAGGTCAGAAAACCCTGCTCTTTTCCCTTGAGGATCAGTTTTTTTAACTCAGATTGTTTGCTTTCTTGGTCCACGCCTTAAACACCTTCGCAAATATTGGACAAATAACCCTTCATTATAATCCACGATTGACTAAAGTTCCCACTAATTGCGGGTTAACCCCTCATTTTCCACAGGATTGAGGAGCCCTCTTTTCATGAACGAACTGATGGGCCCGACCTGGTTACTTTGTGCGTTGAGTCAACAGCTCACGCAACCTCAATTTATCCTCGGCGGACAAACTGGTTTGGTGCAGCAACCGGGTCGCTTGTTGTGCCGCCCTGCGCTCCCTCAGCTGCCGGATAACAGCTTCGAATTCCTGGCCGAGGCTCTCGTCGGAGATCATATGGTCCCAAACCGCCAGTTTTTCAAGGTGCTTATGGTGCTCGGTGCCCCGGTATCGCTCCAGTATCGAGGCTGAATTCAATCCGGGGTTCCGTTGCACCAGCCGGATCACCTCAATTAGCAATGCAATACCCGGCAAATCCAGCGTTTCCAGGTCGCCAGCATCTTCTACGCCCTCGGCGAGGGTCGGTTTCTGGATCAGCAGGCTGAGTGCCAGACGTACCAGGGACTTTCTTACCTTGTCGACTGGAGGCGATGTCGGTTTTTTTCTTTCCTGGGCAGCCACCGGCAACGTTCGATCCAATGCTGCCCGCTCCATTCGGGCCATCTGCGCAATGCGGCTGAGCATCAATTCCTGGAAAGCACCCGGCGGGATCTTATTCAGCATGGGCCTGGCCAGCTCGACAAAGCGAGCGCGGCCATCTATGCGGGATAAATCTGATTGTGCCGCGAGCTGCTGAAGCAGGTATTCCGGCAGAGGCATGGCCTCTGCCAGCCTGGTCTCGAAGCCTTCCTTGCCCTCAGCCCTGACCACCGAATCCGGGTCCTCATCTTGCGGCAGAAACAAAAACGCGATCTGCCTGCCTTCCTGCAGGCACGGTAAAGCGGTTTCCAGGGCACGCCAGGCAGCTTCCCGCCCCGCCCGGTCGCCGTCGAAACAGAATATGATTTCGTCGGTGTGTCTGAATACACGTTCGAGCTGTGTTCGGGTGGTGGCGGTGCCCAGCGTTGCTGCCGCATATCCCACGCCGAACTGTGACAGCGCAACCACGTCCATGTATCCCTCCACCACGACCGCTTTACCCGCATCCTTGATAGCCCCGCGCGCCCTATAAAGACCGTACAACTCTGAGCCTTTGTGAAACACCGGGGTCTCGGGAGAATTGAGATATTTGGGTTCCTCGGTTCCGATCGCTCTGCCGCCGAAGCCCACCACGCGGCCGCGGTGGTCTTCTATTGGGAATATGATCCGGTTTCTGAAGCGGTCGTAGTGTTGACCTTCGGATTTTTGGGTGATCAATCCGGCCTTCAGCAGGAGGCCTTGCTGGTGCTTGTTCTGGCCCAGGTGGTGCAACAAGTTGCTCCACCCCGCGGGTGCATAACCCAGGCCAAACCGGGCGGCAATCTCTCCGGTCAGACCCCGCTGCTTCAGGTAGTCAACGGCTTCGTCCGCGCTGGTGTGGCGGCGAAGTTGCTGTTGGTAAAAGTCGACGCTTTGCTGAAGAATGGTGAGGATATCGGCTGTTTTTTCCTGCTTCCTGGCGGGTTCGTCGTCACCTTCTCTTGGCACATCCAGTCCCAGCCTGGCGGCCAGGTGCTCTATAGCCTCGACAAATTCCATGTGGTCATATTCCATCAGAAATCCAATGCTCGTGCCGTGGGCCCCGCAGCCGAAGCAGTGGTAGAACTGTTTGTTCGGGCTTACCGTAAAAGAAGGGGTTTTCTCGTCGTGAAAGGGGCAGCAGGCTTTGTACTCGTGGCCGGCCTTTTTGAGTGGCACGCGGCTGTCGATAATGTCTACGACGTCAGTGCGTGTAAGGACATCATCGACAAAGGTATGGGGTATGCGGCCGGCCATGGTCGGATTTTAGCCGTCAATCACCGACAGCGAAACGTTAGTATTAACCCGGGGCGGGTGGTATCAACCCTGAAGCCGTGCCTTGATATACTTGCTGACAGCACCCATGTCCGCTTTTCCTTGCAATTTGGGTTTGATCAAAGCCATTACCCTGCCCATGTCCTTCATGCTGGTGGCACCGGTTTCCTGTATGGCCTCGGCGACCAGCCGATCGATCTCCGTCTGATCTATCTGTTCCGGCAAATAGGGCGTCAGGAACTTTAGCTGTTCCTTCTCCCTTGTGACCAGATCTTCGCGGCCACCATCTTCGAATTGAGCAATGGAGTCCTGGCGCTGTTTGACCTGTTTCTGCAGTACGGCCAATACGCCGTCATCGTCCAGCGTCTGGCGTGCATCCACTTCCCGGCGTTGGATGGCGGCACGCAGCATTCGTATGGTTTCGAGCCTGGCCGTATCCCTGGCGCGCATCGCATCCTTCATATCCTCTACGAGGCGATCTTTGAGGCTCATATTGGGGTCCACCGCGAGGTGGCGTTGCGGTTGGTGCTCGAAGGAGAATTAATAGGCGCGCTGGAATTGCGACCGTTCACGGGACACACGCTTCATTTCTCTCTTGCGGGCGGCAGCAGACTTGCGTTTGCGGATTGTCGTCGGTTTTTCATAGTGCTCACGACTGCGCATTTCGGTAAACAGTCCCGCTTTTTCACAGGAGCGTCGAAATCGTCGTAGAATCACGTCAAATGGCTCGTCCTGTCGAACCTTTACACTCGGCATGTAGATTTATCCCTGTAGTTCATATGGTTGGCTGTCAAAGGGTGGTTGGCTGTCAAAGGGTGGCGAATTCTAATGAAATCAACGGTGAGGGGCAAGTGCCGTTTGCACAGCGTTATCGGTAATTTAAAGGGATTCAGGGGTCCGGGGGCGTTGAATTTCGACATGAACGGCATTAGGAGCCTATCCGAGACCAGCATCAGTTACATCAGAAAATGCTAATATTAGGTATTGAAACGTCCTGTGACGACACCGGCGCGGCAGTGTACGACACTGAGCGCGGGTTGTTGGCGGATAAACTTTATTCTCAGGCGGAAATCCATCAGCCTCACGGGGGCGTGGTCCCGGAGTTAGCGGCGAGAGACCACATTCAGAAGCTGTTGCCCCTGCTCAAGGCTGTACTCGCTGACGCCAAAATCGAACGTACAGACCTCGACGGGGTGGCTTACACCTCGGGTCCGGGGTTGGTGGGCGCGTTATTGGTGGGCGCGGCAATAGGGCGCAGTCTGGCGTTTGCCCTGAATATACCCGCCGTGGGTGTACACCACATGGAGGGCCACTTGTTGGCTCCCATGCTCGAGGACGAATCTCCGCAGTTCCCGTTCCTGGCCCTGCTGGTGTCGGGCGGGCACACCTTGTTGGTAGATGTACGGCAGCCCGGAGATTACAGGGTTCTTGGCGAGAGCCTTGATGACGCAGTAGGGGAGGCGTTCGACAAGACGGCCAAGCTGCTGGACCTCGGTTACCCGGGCGGGCCCGGGATCGCCGCTGCCGCGGAAGCGGGCGACCCGAAGCGGTTTCGATTTCCGCGCCCAATGACAAATCGGCCCGGCCTGGATTTCAGCTTCAGTGGTCTCAAAACTCACGCCCTGGAGGTTGTCAGGGCACATGAATTGAACCAACAAACTATCGCTGATATTGCCTGCGCTTTTCAGGATGCGGCCGTAGATACGCTTGTCATCAAGACACGGCGCGCTTTGGAGGAAACCGGCTACGAACAGTTTGTGGTGGCCGGGGGAGTAGGTGCCAACCGTGTGCTGCGGGACAGGCTCGAGGCGCTGGGCCGCAAACTCAACTGCTCATTGTATTACCCGCGTACTGAATTTTGCACCGACAACGGGGCCATGATCGCATACGCGGGGGCATTGAGGATCTCCAATGGCAGCGCCGACGACCCCTGGTTCGAAGTCCGTCCGCGGTGGTTGTTGCAGGAATTGGCGACTATCCCGTAAGAATGGTGGGCTGTGAGTTCAGGCTAGCGTTATTTGCGCAGCCTGATTTTATCTTCCTGCCCACCTAACAGCCGTTTGATGTTCCCCAGGTGACGCCACACCAGCATCAAAGCGATGAATACGGTCAAAATCAGAAGTGGTGCGCCCGGCAGAAAATACCAGGCATACAACGGCGAAATCGCAGCCGTGAGTACCGCAGCCAGGGACGAGTATCTGAATGTCACCGCAGTTGCCAGCCATGTGAGTACCAGGGCCAGGCTCATCCAGGGGTTCAAGGCCAGATATACGCCGAGCGCGGTGGCCACGCCTTTCCCGCCCTTGAACTGAAAAAACAGAGGGTAGAGGTGACCCAGGAATGCGGCTGCGGCCACCAGCGCGACGATTATCGGGTCCTCTGTTGTCAGGCGCGCTATCACCACGGGTACACAACCTTTAACGATGTCACCCAGAAGTGTGCCGATTGCGGCGGCTTTTTTACCCTGGCGAAGTATGTTGGTTGCGCCGGGGTTGCCGCTACCCACGGTACGTGGATCGGGCATGCCCAGCATACGGGCGATCAATACCGCACTCGATATCGAACCTATCAGGTACGCCAGTACCGGCAGTAGAAATACCATGACGTCATTTCAGAGGCTATGCGACCAAAGGTCAAGCGGTCTTTTACCCGTATCAGGAAGAGAGAACACCGGCATGCTTTTTGTTTGTCCGTTATTTCGAGTACTCTCTCGACAATTCTGAACAAGGAGTTCGATTTTGGATACTATTTTCCTCCACGGCCTCAAGGTCGAATGCGTCATTGGAGTGTGGGAGTGGGAACGGCGCATCAAACAAAAAGTGGAAATTGATCTCGATATGGCGGCCGATATACGAAGTGCCGCAGCTTCCGACCAGTTGGAAGATACACTGAACTACAAGGCAATCGCCAAGGCGGTCATATCGCACGTCGAAAACTCGGAGTACCAACTGGTGGAAGCCCTGGCCGAGAGCATCGCAAATATACTGGTGGCGGAATTCAAAATTCCCTGGTGCCGGGTGAAACTGAACAAAGGCGGTGCGGTGAGGGGCGCCCGCGCGGTTGGTGTTGTCATCGAGCGCGAGACCAGGAGCCAGTCCGAGAACCGGTGACCCGCGTATACGTGAGTATCGGCAGTAATATTGATCGCGACATCAATCTGCGCAGCTGTGTTCGACAAATCAAGGAGAAATACCGACCCCTGACGCTGTCCAGCGTATACCAGACCCGGGCCATCGGATTTGAGGGGGATGATTTCTACAATATGGCGATCGGGTTTGACAGCACCTTGACGGTGGAAGACATCCACGGAACATTGAGGAAGATCGAGAACGCTCATGGCAGGCGAAGAGATGGTGACAAATTACGCCCGCGCCCACTGGATATAGACCTGCTGTTGTTTGGGGATCTGGTGAGGCATTGCGATAATCTCGATATTCCGCGCGGAGAAATTTTGAGTTATGCGTTCGTATTGCTGCCACTGAGCGAAATCGCCGCCGGCTTGATCCATCCGGAAACCGGACAGGCTATCGGTGAAATATGGCGGGCTTTCGACGCCGGGGACCAGCCGGTCAGGAAAATCGGGTTTGATTTCGAATGAAGAATGGGGTCAGACCCCATGAAATCAGGGTACTACCGACCGGCCACCGTCTACGGGGATCACGTGGCCCGATATAAATCCGGCATCGCGGACCAGGAACAGAACCGCCCCGGCGATTTCTGCCGGGGTGCCTAAACGCTTCAGCGGAGTGCGTGACACGATCCTTTGTTGTGCCACCTCATCGTGGTTTTTTTCGGGCCACAGGATCGCGCCGGGCGCCACCGCGTTTACCCGTACCCGGGGAGCCAGTTCACGTGCCAGTGAGCGAGTGAGCATGATCAATCCTGCTTTGGCCGTACTGTACACGGCGTGGTTCCTTAACGGCCGTTCTCCATACATATCAGCTATGTTGACTATGCATCCCTGCGTTTTTTTGAGTTCGGGTGCGGCTGCCTGCGATAAAAAAAACGGAGCCTTCAGATTGGTACCGATCAGGTTGTTCCAATCGTCTTCACTGGTGGCCCCGACCGGGGTCGGAAAGAAAGAAGACGCGTTGTTCACCACTGCATCCAGGCGAGCGTGGGCCTCGACAGCTTCTTGTACCAGGTGAGTAATTTTGCGATTGTCGAGCAGGTCGCCTTTTATCAGCATTACCGAATTCGACCGCAACTCATTGAGCTCACTTTGCAGCGCCCGGGCCTCGTGGTCGGAATTATGATAGTGTAAAATCAGGTTCATGCCTTCGAAGTGAAGGCGTTTCGCGATCTCGGCACCGATTCGCCTGCCGCCACCGGTCACCAACGCAACCTTGTCGACTAATGCTTCGCCTTTATTTTCCATGTTGGATCTCGCATTTTGGATATCTGAACATGATTCCGAACGATCATCCTGTAATTAACATGTGGCCCCGGGCTCGGTCACGGGGGTGGCAATGATATCAGGGATGACCCTGCCTCGCCTGGAAGACGGGGAGCAGGAGTGCAGTGAGCACGTGGTGAGCGCCATACGCGAAGAGATCAGAGGCTCAGGCGGGTTGATTCCATTTTCTCGTTTCATGGATCTGGCGCTGTACAGCGTGCCATACGGCTACTATGTTTCCGGGTCACGGAAATTTGGGGAGCGGGGAGACTTTATCACCGCGCCCGGGCTGGGCGACTTGTTTGCAAAATGCCTGGCCCGCCAGGTGGTACAAATTCTGGATCAATTGAACGACGCAGATATTCTCGAGTTGGGCGCGGGCTCCGGCATTTTGGCAGCCCAGTTACTGGAGGCGTTGGCTAAATCGGGCAAGCTGCCGTCAACCTATCGGATCCTGGAAGTCAGCGCCAGTCTGGAGCAGCGCCAGCGCAAAACATTGCAGACGCGAGTCCCTCAGCACATGGACCGGGTGCAGTGGTTGACCGAACTGCCCCTCAACTTCAATGGTGTGATCCTGGCCAACGAGGTAGTCGATGCTCTGCCCGTAGAGCGGTTTCATATATGTGGCGGCCAGGTGCAGGGTATCGGGGTCGGTTGGGAGAACGGAGGTTTTGTCGACAGGGCCTATGCCATCGACGATCCCGGGTGGGAAGAGATCCGGCAGTTCGACCTCGCTGAAAACTACCGATCCGAAGTCGGGTTTTACGGGCAGGCCTGGATGCGAACCCTGGCCGGGTGCCTGCAATCAGGTCTGCTTCTCGTAGTTGACTACGGCTATCCGGCACAAGAGTACTATCACCCGCAGCGCAGGGACGGCACGTTGATGTGCCATTTCCGCCATCACGCACACGCGGATCCATATACGCACGTCGGTTTGCAGGATATTACCGCCCATGTGGATTTTACTGCGCTCACCAGGTGTGCGCATGAAGCGGGGCTGTCATTACTGGGGTATTCGAACCAGGCATCATTTCTACTGTCTTTAGGGATTCTGGACGTGATCGAATCGGGTATGCAGGTGATCGGCCCCGACTCGATGCTGCTGGGTCAACAAGTCAAGCGGCTGACTTTGCCCTCCGATATGGGGGAGTTGTTTAAAGTACTGGCTGTTGGCACCGGCACAGAGGGCTCTTTGGCCGGTTTCAAACTCGCCGACCACAGCAACCGCTTGTAACAATGGATTTAGTACAAATTCTGCTGTTGGCCCTGTTGCAGGGGCTTACCGAGTTCCTGCCGATTTCCAGTTCGGCTCACCTGATTTTGCTGCCGAAGCTGATCGGCTGGCCGGATCAGGGGCTAATGTTCGATGTGGCGGTTCACCTCGGTACGCTGGCAGCGGTGTTGTGGTATTTCAGGACCGATGTCAAACAATTGACCCTGGCCTGGTTCGCAGATGTGTTCACCGGTGTGCGCAATCCCCACAGCCAACTCGCATGGGCCGTAATCGTGGGCAGTATGCCCATAATACTGATCGGTTTCATAGTATACCTATGGTTTGCAGATGGCCTGCGCAGCCCTTTGTTGATCGCAACCACTACCCTTGTGTTCGGTATGCTGTTGTGGTGGGCCGACCGTGCCGGCTCCCGGGTAAGCGATGAACATTCACTCACTATCGGACAGGCGCTTTTAATAGGCTGTGCACAGATACTGGCCTTGATTCCGGGGGTTTCACGATCCGGCATAACGATCACCGCCGGCCTGGCCCTGGGGTTGACGCGAAAAGCGTCTGCCCGGTTTTCGTTTCTGGTGTCAATTCCGGTAATCCTGTCCGCCGGCGGCATCAGTTTTGTGGGTTTGATCAACAGCCCTGAACCTGTGTCCTGGTCCCTGGTAGGAGTGGGCATGGTGACGGCCGGGGTAACCGCCTATTTTAGTATCAGCTTTTTTCTTGCGTTGATCGAGCGCATTGGTCTGACTCCTTTCGTAGTCTACCGGATGGTGCTGGCCGTATTCCTGTTTTACATATTTATTTAATCACCCATTTCGTACGGCTTTGATTGCTTCTATGCGCTGTGCCCGGATTTCTTGCGCGATGGCCGGCCCATTCTTTAACCGTCGGGCGATACTTTCGGTGTCGACTTCTTTTGTGGCCTTGAAACAGGACCGTAGAAATCCGGCTTGCGGATAAGCTTCCGTTTCGCGCCCGCTGCGCCCGCGCACGTCCGCTTCCCCCGCCAGCAGGACCTTCTCCAGTCGCTGCGGCCTGCGGAAGGCATCCAGGGTTTCCAGCAGATCCAGAATGGTGCCGGCTTTGAGTTCTCTGGCGCGGTGTACCTTGAGATGGACCTGACACACCAATAAGGCCAGATCCCGATACTCCCTGGGTATGCGCAATCGCTGACACAACTGCTTTATAGGGCCCAGGCCCGACCACTCGTGACCATAGTGGCTGGGCAACTGGGCCTCGGGGGTGATCGCTTTGCCAAGGTCATGTACAAGTGCGGCAAAGCGGACGGGCAGGTCGTTGCTCAACGCGGCAGCCTGATCGACCACCAGCAAGGTGTGAATGCCGGCATCAATTTCGGGGTGATACTTCGCATTCTGCGCCACGCCGAACAAGGCGTCGATCTCGGGCAGTATGCGTGCCAGGGCGCCGCTTTCACGCAACAATTCAAAGAAAACCGACGGTTTGTCTGCGGCCAGTGCGTCACGTAATTCCGCCCAGGTGCGCTCCGCAACCAGTGTGTCCACTTCCCCGTTGTCGACCATCGCCTTCATCAGGTCCCGGGTTTCGGCGGCGACACTGAACCCAAAGCGGGCTTTGAAGCGGGCAACACGCAGCACCCTGACCGGATCTTCGGTGAACGCCGGCGATACGTGCCTGAGAACCCCGTTTTCGAGGTCTGTCTCTCCGCGATAAGGGTCAATGAGAGTACCGTCGGAGGCTTGCGCGATGGCGTTAATGGTCAGATCGCGGCGCGACAGGTCCTGTTCTATGGTGATGTCGGGTGCGGTGCTGAAATCGAAGCCCTTGTAACCCGGACCAGTTTTACGCTCGGTCCTTGCCAGCGCGTATTCCTCCCGGGTGTATGGATGCAGAAACACCGGGAATTGCTGACCCACCGGTTTAAACCCCCGGCAGAGCAACTCATCGGGCGTCGACCCCACTACCACCCAGTCACGGTCCCGGACGGGCAAGCCCATCAGGCGATCCCGGACCGCGCCGCCGACCAGGTAGACTTCTAATCCGTCGAGTGCATCGGGTGTTACCATGTGAGGGATGTCGTCGGGAAAAATATTACGTGAAGCGTAGCACGTTGTGGTTGTGGGTTGTGCTGGCCGGGGTCCTGTCGGGCTGTTCCAGCGCCGGATATTACGCGCAGTCGGTCAGGGGTCAGATGGAAATCTGGAACCACTCCCGCCCGATTTCCTCGGTGCTGGATGATCCTCAGGTTGCGGATGACGTGAAGCAAAAACTCCGCCTCGCTCTGGATGTCCGCCGTTTCGCAGTGGATCAATTGCATCTGCCGGACAACGACAGTTACACCGAATTCGTGGATCTCAGGCGGCCCTATGCCGTATGGAGCGTATTCGCCGCACCTGAATTGTCTCTGCTTCCGCAGGAATGGTGTTTCCTGGTGGTCGGGTGCGTGACCTACAGAGGATATTTCGATAAACAGGATGCACTTGATTTCGCGCAGAAAAACGCCGGCGAGGGTTACGATGTCTACGTTGGAGGAGTACCCGCTTATTCCACTCTGGGGTGGTTCGACGACCCGATACCGAATACCATCCTGAAATACCGGGATGAAGAATTTGCGGGCCTGATATTTCACGAACTGGCCCATCAGGTGGCTTTTGCCAAAGGGGATACCGTCTTTAACGAGTCTTTCGCAACCACCGTCGAACGCATCGGCGTCGGTCGCTGGCTCGGCGCTACAGGGAACCCGTCCGAGATTGAAAACTATCGTTTGCGCAATCAACGCAACCAACGCGTAGTCGAACTCATCCTCGACTATCGAGCCCGGTTGGATGCGGTGTACACTTCGGATTTGACGGATGGGAACAAGAGAGATCGAAAGCGGAGGCTCATCCAGGCATTGAAGATCGCCTATGACCAGACGACTGAAGATTGGCCGGGTTATGCCGGCTATCGCTACTGGTTTGATCAGCCTATCAACAACGCACAACTCCTGTCGATTGCAACTTACAGCGATCTGGTTCCGGCATTCGAGAAACTACTGGGCGAACACCACGGTGACCTGCCCCGGTTTTATACGGCGGCCAGGGAACTGGCCGACATGGATAAACCCCAGAGGCGGGCGGCCCTTGCGAAAAAGGGGTCAGAGTGAATTTTCACCCAAGACTCTCAATTGGGAACCAGCTACCGAAAATTCACTCTGACCCCTTTTTTCGACTCCGACACCTTTTTCGCCTTTTTCAGGCGTTGAGATAACCGGACAGAGTGTCTTCCATGGCCCGGGGCGTGATGTTGAATACCCCGGGAAACGGTGTGCTGCACACGCTGTCGACCTGAAGGGATTTGTAGTTGTCAGGTGTAAACGGCTTTCCCGGGAGCCATTGCATTACGGATGCCTGCAACCGTGACTGTCCGTCGCTCAGCTCGATGATGTGTCTGTTAACCCCGGTGGTGTCTGCAATTAGTTGAACTATCTCATGCAGCGTATAGCTCCGGGGCCCACACAGATCGTATTTTTGGCCGAAAGTCCTGGGGTTTTTGACCGCGCTTGCGAAGCTTGCCGCTATATCGTCAATGTAGGCGGGTTGCAGACGGCTGTCCGGGCAGGCCAGCGGAAAAGCGACCGGTACTCTGCGCAGCAGATTCGCAAAGCGGCGGGTGAAGCTGTCACCGGGACCGAAGATCACTGACGGGCGAAATATGGTGATGTCATAGTTGCCTTGCATGGCACGCATGTTGAGCAGGTTTTCGGCGGCACCCTTGGTTTGAAGGTATTCACTGGGTCCGTCCGCGCCGGCGCCGGCAGCGCTCATATGGAGCAACCGCCTGACCCCGCTGCGCAGCATGGATTCCAGCACCAGTTCGGGCAAATCCACGTGAGCCCTCAGAAATTGCTGGTTTTCGTGACGACTGCTGTTGAGGATGCCGACGAGGTTGATGACAACATCCGCGCCATGAAATTGAGCGTCGAGTGTAGCGGGGTCATAGACATCGCCCCCAATGATCGACATCCCGGGGCGAACCAGCATGTCCCGGTTACGTTCACGGTGACGGGTCAGTATCGAGACGCGGTACCCCTGGCCGATGAGCACGGATGCCACACGGCGGCCAACGAAACCGGTCCCGCCGAGGATGCAGACTTTTGGTTGATGCATGTCAGGGTATACCGTATTGACGTCTATAGGTTTCTATCGCTTCAAGATACATCTGATGTTGGGCGTTGCCGGCAAGAAAATCAACCAGTACGTCCAGATCGGCTATGGACAGAACCGGGATACCGTGGCGTTGCTCGATCAACCGCGTTGCCGCATTTTCGTTATTCAGGCCCCGCTCGAGCCGATCCAACGCGACACACACCCCGGCGGGTCTGGCGCCGGCTCTCTCGATTATAGAGATGGACTCGTCAACGGAAAGGCCCGCCGTTACCACATCATCGATGATCAACACCTTTCCACGGAGTTCCGCACCAACAGTAATCCCTCCCTCACCGTGATCTTTCGCTTCCTTGCGGTTGAAACAAAAGGGCACGTCATTACCGGTCCTGTGAGCCAATGCCATGGCGGCGGAAGCCGCCAACGGGATGCCCTTATATGCCGGACCGAACAAAACGTCGAAACTTTCTCCCCAATCGAGTAATCTATCGGCGTAGAACTGGCCCAGACGGGACAGGCTTGCCCCGGTGTTAAACAAACCCACGTTGAAGAAATATGGGCTTTTACGGCCGGATTTGAGCACGAATTCACCGAAGCGCAGCACCTCGGTTTTTATAGCGAATTCAAGGAACTCTTTTTGGTATTCTCTCATTGATAGTTATTAGCCCCTTAAAAAGCGCCCCTCCCCGATGCGCATTATAACTCTGAATATCAACGGTATCCGTGCCGGTGCACGCAAAGGTTTTTTTTCGTGGATGACACGGCAAAAAGCAGATGTCGTCTGTTTGCAGGAAACGCGGGCACAGTTCAATCAAATTGAGTCCGACCCGATCTATTTCCCCGGGAAATATCATTACTACCATGCCGACGCCGAACGCAAGGGATACAGCGGTGTTGCGGTCTACAGTCGTCGTCAACCGGATGAGGTTGCAATCGGGCTTGGCTGGCCTGACATCGATGCCGAAGGCCGTTACTTGCAGATCGATTTCGAGGGGCTCAGCGTAATATCGCTTTATATCCCGTCGGGCACCAGCGGTGAAGAACGGCAGGCGTTCAAATACGGCTTCATGGATCGATTCGAATCGGTGCTGACCGAAAAAATGAATAGCGGCCGCGAGGTGGTCATCTGCGGAGACTGGAACATTGCGCACCGGAACATCGATCTCAGAAACTGGCGATCGAATCAGAAGAATTCGGGTTTTTTGCCCGATGAAAGAAAGTGGATGGACTGGTTGTTCGACGAGGCGGCGTACGTCGATGCATTTCGCGCAGTGAATCAGCTCGAAGATCAGTATACCTGGTGGTCAAACAGGGGCCAGGCCTGGGCCAAAAATGTCGGGTGGCGGATCGATTATCAGATCATTACCCCGGGGCTGCGTGACAAGGTGCGCGCTGCATCGATCTACAAACGGAAACGCTTTTCCGATCACGCTCCCTTGATCATCGACTATGATGTTGACCACTGATGTCTGAGCAGGTGCAGTCACAGCGCAAGCCGACGTGGAAGGAATCACTCAGCGTCTACATTCAGCCACGGGTCATAGCCATGTTGTTCCTGGGATTTTCCGCGGGGCTGCCATTACTGCTGGTATTTGGGACCTTGTCGGCGTGGCTGCGTGAAACCGGGGTCGACCGGAGCACCATCGGGCACATATCCTGGGTGGCCATCCTCTACGCTTTCAAGTTCGCCTGGGCACCGCTGGTGGACAGGGTATCCATTCCGCTGATCTCTCCGGCTCTCGGACACCGCCGGAGCTGGATGCTGGTGGCGCAATTCGGTGTGATCGGTGCTTTGCTCCTGATGGGGACCAGCGACCCGGATACCCAGTTGTCCATTCTGGTTGCGTCCGCACTTCTGGTGGCTTTTTCATCGGCAACCCAGGATATCAGTATCGATGCCTGGCGTATCGAAGCCGCGTTGGTCGAATGGCAGGGCGCCATGGCCGCTACTTATCAGATCGGCTACAGGCTCGGTATGATCGTTGCGGGGGCAGGGGCCCTGTACCTGGCGGAGTTCTACTCCTGGTCCGTGGCTTACACCTGCATGGCTTTGTTCATGCTGATAGGCGTTATAACCACGTTGTGTATCGTTGAACCGGAGCGACAGGGCGCCAATGATGCCTGGCGGGAAGAGGAACGTGTAACCCGGTTTCTTGAACGCTACTCCCGTATGCCTGCACGCCTTCGTCACATCGCGGCATGGTTTATCGGTGCGGTAGTTTGTCCATTTACTGATTTTCTAACGCGTAACGGGCAAACGGCGTTACTGATCCTGTTGTTCATAGGTGTGTTTCGTTTAAGCGACATTACTATGGGTGTGATGGCCAATCCGTTTTATATCGATATGGGATATACCAAGGCTGATATCGCCAGTGTGACTAAAGTGTTCGGGTTGATCATGACCATGGTGGGCGCCATTTTGGGCGGCCTGCTGGTAGCCCGCTTTGGTGTTATGAGGATACTGTTGCTGAGTGCGATCCTGGTTGCCCTCACCAATCTGACATTCGCCTGGCTGGCGAATCAAGACCCCGAAATCCAGTACCTGATGGTTGTAATCAGTGCCGACAACCTGAGCGGAGGAATGGCAGGATCGGCGTTCATTGCTTACCTGTCGGGATTGACCAACCGGGCCTATACCGCGACCCAGTACGCGCTGTTCAGTTCCTTGATGTTGTTGCCCGCAAAATTTCTGGGCGGGTTTTCCGGAGACATCGTAGATGCCGAGGGATATGTGTATTTTTTCAGCTACGCGGCGTGTCTGGGGGTGCCGGCCATACTGCTGGTGTTGTACCTGATGTACAGGAAACCCGGGCCCGCCACTGCAGTGAGTTAGTCCGGCTGCTTTTCGTAAATGCTGGCTAATATGCTGTCGATGAGGGCCCCTTGCTTCTGCACGTCGTGCAGCATTTTCTCTATATCGCCCTTGCGCTCGTTCAGTGACGTGTAATTGCCGTGCAGTCTGGTCAGATTGCCCAAACGCCGGTCGATGGTGGTTTTGTGTTCCTCAATCTGGGTGTATATCGGGATAAGGACGGCCTTGGCCCAGTTGTGGACAGATCTGTTGCAATCCAAAAAAATGACACGACCGCGGCTGACCAGGGTAATGAAGAATTTTTTCATTACATAGTGTTGTTCGGTCATTATCATAGCCGGTGATTTGCGAAAACTTTCCGCTTCCTCATACAGATCATGGTATTGAATCATGAAGGGCTTGGCGGAAAATCTGACTGGTTGCATTTCTGGCATGCCGTGAATTCTGTGGAAGCGCTTGTAGATCTTTTTGACCAGCGCACGAATCTCTTCTGTTTGTGCCTCGACTCTTTTCAGGTCAGAGGTCGTGCCGCTAAAAAATGTTTGCATTCCCCGCCTCAGGCCGGGCGTGGTCCAGCTGTTGCGCATGGCAAGGCGGGTCCTGGCAATTAATTCGTCGAAATGCTCAAGATTCAACACTCCCAGCAGTTTTTTCGCCTGGTCGGATAACAGGCGCCGGGTGACCTGAAAACTCTGCACCTCCTTGTTAAAGTCTTCTCTTTGTTTCTTCAGTTTTTGCGCCACTTCGTCGATTACATCGGCGCTCCTGTGCTGTAGATCGTTAATCTCCCTCAGTTCGGTTTGCAGTGAATCGATTTTTATATTTAGGAGTTCCCGTGAGGACTCGACGACGGAGCCGATGTCATTGGCGATTTTTTCGCATATGGTTTTCTGTTTGTAAAAAACGATGTACTCGGACAACTTGTTTTCCAGATTCAGGAGTCCACTGTTACTGACCAGTTCTTCGCTTTTGCGTATTTTCCCGATCAAGCCGTTCCGTGCGGACACGGGAAACACCCTGTGGCGGTCGATTTTAAGCAGGCGGCGAGTTTCTTCTGCCTGACGATTGATGAATCCTTCTATGATCTCTACGCTTTGCAACTCATCCCACAGCGTGTCGATCTTGTTCAACGCCACAATTCGGCCTTCCTGGTTTTTGCGGGTAGCGGTACAGACATGATTGTTCCAGATCTCCATGTCCGTTTTGGTTACACCGGTGTCCGCTGCAAGCACGAAGAGAATGGCATGCGCCTTCGATAACATGTTAAGGGTCAATTCCGGTTCTGCTCCGAGGGCGTTGAGGCCGGGCGTGTCCAGGATGACCAGCCCCTGCCGAAGAAGTCGATGCGGGTAATTTACAATCGCATGGCGCCAGACCGGTATCTCGATGTCCTCATCATTACCATTGAATTCCGCGGCTACGTTGTTCAGACCGAGTTCGTGCGCTGTCTGCGTGTTGATTTTTTTTCTCTTCAGAATTTCCTGCAGAGTGTTGGCCATGGCATCCGGCGATTTCAGGTCCAATGGCAAGGTGGTCCAGTTGATCGACCTTTTTTTGAGCTCCGCGATGGCAAGAGGAGATTTTCGCGTTTCTATGGGCAACAGGCGAATACAGGGCTCTACCTTATGGTCGTAACGGATCTCGGTTGGGCACATGGTGGTACGGCCGGGCGTGGAAGGCAGCAGGCGCCGATCGTAGTCCGCAAAGAAAATAGCGTTGATCAGTTCGGTTTTGCCCCTGGAGAACTCACCAACAAGGGCGATGGTCAGTGTGTCGCTGTGCAACTCCTCGATCAGTTCCAACAGCCTCAGTTCCTCTTCGGCGTCTTGTCGTTGCTGAGCATGGTACCAGGCTCCATAGGACTCGATGGCCGCGGTCAGCTTTTGCCGCCACTCCTCGTAGTTTCTCAGTCGTTGTCCGAACTCGTCCAAGTCAGAAGCTGGTTCTTGCATATGTGGTGAATAAATCGCTGGTATCGTTGACTGCCCCAAGAATACTCATAGCTGTCAATTTGCTTCAGGTCAACCCGGGTCGGGCTCGCAATACGGGCGTCCAGCTATACCGGGGCCAATGTGCGGTTGCATTGGGTCAGGACAGGGCCAGCATTCTTCCAAAATCCACTATTGGCCTTACCACCAGCATTAATGTCAGGTAAAGAAAAATAAATACCAGCATGGGGGATAGGTCCAATCCGCCGAAGGGCGGGATGATGCGGCGGGCTGGGGCCATCAACGGTTCGGTCAGTCGATTGATCAGGCCCAGCACGGGATTGTAAGCTCCGGGCTGGATCCAGCTCAGGATGACCCGGATCAGCATGCTGAAAATGAAGACATAGATTCCGAGTTGGATCACCTCGCCAACAGCCAGCAGCAAGGCCCCGCTAAAGTGGGGAGTAATGCCGGAAATAGCGGAGATCAGGTAGATCTTGACGATGGCCAGAGACACCAGCAAGAGGAGAGAAGCCAGGTCAATGCCAAACAAGCCGGGTATGAATTTCCGTAAAAATATCAGAGGTGGGTTGGTCACGGTCACCAGGAATTTGGAAATCGGGTTGTAGAAATCGGCACGAACGCACTGCAGAAGAAATCGAAGCATGACGGCCAGCATATACAGCCCGATAATGGTATCGATCAGGAAACTGCCTGCGTCACCGAAATAGTTACCCACTGCTTTTTTCTCCAAGTTGGTTGCCGAGTTCAGCCGCGCGCAGCGAGGCGGCCTCGAATGCCTCGCTAATGATACGTTGTATATGGGCGTTTTCCATAACCTGTAGCGCTTTTTCAGTAGTGCCGCCGGGAGAAGTCACGCGTCTTCTGAGTTCAGACAGATCCCCGCCGCTTTCCATGGCGAGCTTGGCTGCACCCAGACAAGTCTCCATGACGAGGAGGTGTGCTACGCCACGTTCCAGCCCGTGCTCAATGCCCGCCTGTTCCAGCGCCTCCATGAACAGCATGAAATAAGCGGGTCCGCTACCCGACAGCGCGGTCACCTGGTCCAGCAGAGATTCGCGCTCTAGCCAAACCGTAACTCCCACGGCGCGCATGAGGGATTCAGCCTGATCCCTCTGCTCCCCGCTTACGGCGGGGTTCGCGAACAGACCGGTGGCTCCTGATCCCACCAGCGCGGGCGTGTTGGGCATGGCACGCACAATCGCGTGTCCACCACCCGCCCAGTGATTTATATCCGGTTCCCTGACCCCTGCGGCAATGGAAAGCAGTAGCGGGCGGTGTTGTAACAAAGGTTCTTGCAACGATTGCAAAACCTGCTTCATCACCTGCGGTTTGACGGCGAAAACAATTATGTCGGATCCGGACGCTAACAGGCGATTGTCTTCCACCGCCCCGACACCGAGGCTTTTCAGAAAAAAATCCCGCTTTTGCGGATCGGGTTCCGACACGCGGATAGTGTTTGGCGCTCGTCCTGTATTAATGAGGCCACCGATCAGACTGCGGGCCATATTGCCACCGCCGATAAAGCCAATAGTATTGTCTTGCATGGGACTGCTTTGTCTCTCCTGGTTATCTCTTCTGGTTGGGGTCAAACGCCGGTGTTCGGGCGCTTCGGCCGAGGACCGAACAAGGCGGTCCCGATTCGCACCATAGTTGCGCCCTCGGCAATGGCCGCTTCCATATCACCACTCATGCCCATGGATAACGTGTCCAGGGCGTGCCCTCTGGATTGAAGCCTGTCGAATATAACCCTGACCTGTCTGAATATCTTTCTTTGTTCGTCGAAGTTTTCGCAGGGCCTGGGGATTGCCATTAGCCCGCGCAACCGCAGGTGTGGCAGACATCCAACTTCGTCCGCCACCTGCTCGATGTCTTTCTCGCCGAGACCCCCCTTGGATGTTTCCTGCTCCAGATTCACTTGCAGGCACAGGTTGATGTCCGGGGTGCCGGCAGGGCGGTGTGCAGACAGGCGCTGTGCAATTTTCACTCGGTCTACACTATGCACCCAATCGAAATTTCCGGTAATTTCCCGGGTCTTGTTGCTCTGAATATGACCGATGTAGTGCCAGGTTACGGCCAGGTCGGCCAATTGTTTCTGTTTGGCCATCGCCTCCTGGACATAATTTTCACCGATATCCTCGAGCCCGAGTTCAATCATGGGGCGGAGGGCATCGGCTGAGCACACTTTCCCCACCCCGATCAGTCGCACACTGCCGGGGGTTCTGTCATAGCGAATTTCAGCAAGCCTTATAGCTTCGCGCACCCACTGCATTCTTTGCTCGGAAGTCAAAATGTCACTTTGTTTGTAGTGCACAGTCGTCTGGCTGAGGAACAGAATATCCTTTATTGTGCCTCAGATCGGCTATCACTCGCAGTTTTTCGTATTGGAGCCTGAAAACGGGGTGCGTTCGACACTGTCGGTCCGCCTGACGCCGATCCTGGAATTACAGCCGTTGTGCATAGTGTGTGCGCTGTTATACTTTCGAAACCAAAGAAGATAAATTTTCTGTGAAAACCTGAGATTTTCATAAATCTGCGCAAAGATCGCGCCGTATTTTGGTATATACAAGGGGTATTACAAGGAAATTTTCGAAGGAGTGGCCTATCATTGATCATAATTATTATTACCATGGCCGACTAGGAACCTGTCCGAGAACAGAAGCCGTAGTAGGCCCTCTGTTCTCGGACAGGCTCCTGGGGAACTAATTCTTGTGGGATCGACAGACAAGCGAGATGTGCATGATCTATGACTATCCGGGGTTGAAATCGCCACATTCCCTTTGCTCAGGGTGGAGGTGCTGAATGGACATATCAGAACTACTGGCTTTCACATTCAAGAAAAACGCCTCCGATCTGCATCTGTCGGCGGGGATGCCACCGGTAATTCGAGTGGATGGCGACATCAAACGGGTCAACGTTGATATGTTGGATGATCGCGCCGTACACAAGATGATCTACGATATCATGAACGACAAGCAGCAAAAGGCGTTCGAGGAGTTCCTCGAAACGGACTTTTCGTTCGAGTTGCCCAATATTGCCCGGTTTCGCGTCAATGCCTTCAACCAGAACCGGGGCCCCGCGGCGGTATTCAGAACCATCCCGGACATCGTGTGGGACCTGGAAAAGGTCAATGCCCCACAGACATTCCGTGATCTCTGTCTCAAGCCCAGAGGGTTGGTGTTGGTGACCGGCCCTACGGGGTCGGGAAAATCAACAACGCTGGCGGCAATGATCAATCATGTGAACGAGAACCTGTTCTCCCATATCCTCACCGTCGAAGACCCGATTGAATTCGTGCACGCTTCGAAGAACTGTTTGATAAATCAACGGGAGATTGGGCAACACACTCTGGGATTTTCCGAAGCGCTCCGCTCCGCCCTTCGTGAAGACCCGGATATCGTCCTGGTGGGTGAGATGCGTGACCTTGAAACTATTCGGCTGGCCCTGACGGCCGCCGAGACCGGTCACCTTGTATTCGCTACATTGCACACCAGTTCTGCGGCGAAGACCATAGATCGAATTATTGATGTGTTCCCCGCCGGGGAAAAAGACATGGTAAGAACCATGTTGTCCGAGTCACTGGCTGCGGTGATTTCACAGTCATTATTGAAGAAAGTGAGTGGCGGCCGTGTAGCGGCCTGGGAGATCATGATCGCCAACTCGGCAATACGAAACCTGATCCGGGAAGCCAAGGTGCCACAGATGTATTCCGTTATCCAGACCAGCCATCGTGAAGGAATGCAAACTCTGGATCAGCACCTCCAGGAACTGGTGCGCAACAGAATAATCGCCACGGAAACGGCCAGGACCGTAGCCGTGGATAAGACCAAATTTGTTACTGCATCTGCCACGCAAAAGGCAGCTGGAGGGAAGCGGCGCTAATGGTTTTTTCCGATTTTCTTAAACTGATGGTTCACAAGAAGGCGTCGGACCTGTTCATTACCGCCGGTGTTCCGCCCAGTCTCAAAGTGGATGGCAAGATCGTCCCTATTACCAAGCAGGCGTTGAGCCCGGACAGTGCCCGGGACCTGGCCTACAGTGTGATGAACGAGGAGCAGCGCAGGAAGTTCGAAGCCACCAATGAATGCAACTTTGCCCTCAACCCGGAGGATATCGGCCGCTTCAGAGTCAATATCTTTGTGCAGCAGTCCAGGGTCGGCATGGTGCTCAGGACCATTTCAACTTACATACCCAAGTTCGAAGAACTGTATCTGCCGCCGATCATGAAAGACATTGCCATGACCAAGCGGGGCCTGGTCATTTTCGTCGGCGGCACCGGCACCGGCAAGAGTACGTCGATGGCCTCAGTGGTGGGGTACAGGAACGAGCAGGATTACGGACACATAATTACCGTCGAGGATCCCATCGAGTACGTCCACGAGCACAAGAATTGCATTATTACCCAGCGTGAAATCGGCGTAGATACCGAGTCGTGGGAGTCGGCACTGACCAATGCAATGCGGCAGGCCCCCGATGTGATCCAGATCGGTGAAATACGTCACAGGGAAACCATGGATAATGCAATCATATTTTCCGAAACGGGACATTTGTGCATCTCCACACTGCACGCCAATAATACCTACCAGGCCCTCGACCGGATCATCAATTTCTTCCCGGGAGATCGTCGTAGCCAGCTTCTCATGGATTTGTCGATGAACCTGAAAGCGTTGGTTTCACAGCGTCTGTTGCCCATAAAACACGGCAAGGGACGGGTGCCGGCGGTGGAGATAATGATCAACACCCCCCTGGTGGCCGATCTGATCCTTAAAGGCAAGATGGATGAGATCCACGATGTCATCGCCCGGTCCAATGAACACGGCATGCTGACTTTCGATCAGTCCTTGTTCAACCTGTTCGAAAACGATTTGATTTCATACGATGATGCTATACACAACGCGGATTCGCAAAACGATCTGAGATTAAAGATAAAACTGGAAAGCAAGGGCGCCCACGCCGGTGAACTGGGTGACAGCATGCGCAACGTTACTTTTTAGTGTAGGCCAGCTCCCCGCCTATGAGGGTGTGGGTCACCCGTCCTCTGAATTGCCAGTTGTGAAAAGGGGTGTTCTTGCCCCGGCTCAACATCCTTTCCCGGTCGAAGTTCCACTCGTCCTGCCAGTCGAAAATGCAGATATCCGCAGTCGCACCAATGCCCAGGTGCCCGCTATCAACGCCCAATACCCGGGCCGGGTTGGTGGTCAACAGGGCGATGGCCCCGGAAAGGTCCAGGACTCCCTCGGTTACGAGTTTCAGGGTCAATGGGAGTAGTGTTTCCAGGCCCGAGATACCCGGCTCGGATTCACTGAATGGCGCCAGTTTTGCGTCCGGCTCATGAGGTTGGTGGTCGGAACAGACTACATCGATGACGCCCTCTTGCAGCGCAGTCCTCAGCCGGTTGCGGTCACGCTGGCTGCGCAGCGGCGGTGATACGTGGCACAGGGTATTGAAGAAGCCGATATCATGTTCGGTGAGGTGGAGATGGTGTGCGGTGACGTCCGCGGTCACTGGTAATCCTTCGTGCCTGGCCTGGGCCACCATCTCCACCGCGCGTGCCGTTGACAGGCCGTTGAAATGACACCGTGCCTGAGTTGCCGCAATCACTGCCAGGTCACGGGCGACACCAACGGTTTCCGCGGCTTCGGGAATGGCGGGCAGCCCCAGCCGGGTACTGATTTCGCCTTCGTGGACGACCCCGTTTCCCCGCAGCCAGGGATCCTGTGAATTCAGGAATACGGTCAGGTCGAAGGTGGATGCGTACTGCATCGCCCTGCGCATGACTACTGTATCCCTGACCGGGGCCAGCGCGTTACTCACTCCGACACAGCCGGCGTCACCCAGACTCCACATATTGGTCAGTTTCTCCCCTTCAAGATTTTGCGTGAGTGCTCCTAAGGGGTGGATGAAGCTCTTTTCAATCTGCCACGCCCGTTGCTGGATCATCTGAGCCATGGCCGGAGTATCGATGACGGGATCTGTGTCAGGGGGTATGCTCAGCCTGGTGACTCCGCCTGCCACCGCTGCTGAAACTTCACTGTCCAGCGTGGCTTTATGCTCCTGTCCCGGCTCACGCAGCCTGGCCCTGATGTCTATCAGGCCGGGGCATACGACCAACCCCTGTGCATCGATCTCGCGTTCCGTTTCAAAATCCTGAGGGGGATTGTTGATTCCCGCAACGAACCCATCGTTTATGTACAGTGTATTGACACCGTCAATACTGTTGGCGGGGTCGATGACGCGGCCATTTGTTATTACCATCCCCATCAGGCCATCCTCATCAGGCTTGTTTTCGTTCCGCCTGGCCGCCCATGACCATGGCCATGATCGACATTCTCACCGCAATGCCGTTTGTTACCTGATTGAGGATCACCGATCGGGGGCCGTCCGCCACTTCCGAGGCGATCTCCAACCCCCGGTTTATAGGACCGGGATGCATCACCAGGGCATCCGGTTTGGCGTGAGCCAGTTTGTCCTCGGTCAACCCATAAAGATTGAAGTACTCCTGCTCACTGGCGATGAGAGTGCCCTGCATCCGTTCCAGTTGCAGACGTAACATGATCACGATGTCCACGTCTTTCAGGCCGAGGCGCATATCGGTGTAGGGGTGTACGCCAAGTCTTTCCACTTCCGTGGGCAGCAGTGTTCTGGGTGCTACAACACGGATTTCGGGCACCCCCAGTATGTTTAACGCGTGGATCTGTGAGCGCGCCACCCTCGAATGCAGGATGTCCCCTACGATAGCAACGCAAAGATTGTCGAACTGCTGCTTGTGTTGGCGTATGGTGAACACGTCAAGCATGGCCTGTGTGGGATGAGCGTGCCGCCCGTCGCCCGCATTGATTATGGCGACATGGGAAGGTACGTGCTGTGCAATCAGATAAGCTGCGCCACTGTGGGCATGCCGAACCACAAACAGGTCCGTATGCATCGCCTCGAGATTTCTGACCGTGTCGAGTACGGACTCACCCTTGCTAGTAGACATGCGGCGGGGGTTCAGATTGATCACATCCGCTGATAATCGTTTGGCCGCTATTTCAAAAGTGGTCCGCGTACGCGTGCTGTCCTCGAAGAACAGATTGACGACGGTTTTGCCTCGAAGAATCGGGACTTTTTTTATTTCCCGTTCACCGAATGTGATA
>CAXMTM010000245.1:0-2499 GCA_964196385.1 Arenicellales bacterium | reverse complement strand
AACGGTGCCCGTGCTCTGGGCCTGGATCAGAAAATCGGCAGCCTGCTGCCGGGCAAGGCCGCGGATGTCATCGCCGTGGATTTAGCCCACCCGGCGACGCAACCGGTCCATGACCCGATAGCCCAGCTTGTGTACAGCGCGGGGCGCGATCAGGTCAGCGATGTCTGGGTCAACGGCAAGCAGGTTCTCAGGCACGGGGCCCACACCGGGATAGACGTGGCCGGATTGATCGATGAAGCCTCTGCTCTGGGGACCCGAATAAATCAGTATGATCACGCACAAGAGGTTTTATGAACGCTGATTCTGCCCAAACAGACGGAAATGTCGACGCCGCGGAACTGGACAAATTCAGTGCACTCGCCTCCCGCTGGTGGGACCCTGCCAGTGAATTCAAACCGCTGCATGATATTAATCCACTGCGGGTCGACTTTATTCGGCAGCGGGTTGATCTCAAAGCCCGAAATGTGCTCGACGTAGGCTGCGGTGGCGGTCTCCTGACCGAGGGCCTCGCCACACTCGGCGCTGAGGTGTCCGGCATAGACCTCAGTGAACAGGCGCTTATGGTGGCACGCCTGCATCTCAAGGAAAGCGGATTGAACGTGTACTACGAACGGGTCAGCGCTGAAAACTACGCCGCAACACATGCCGGAAAGTTCGATGTAGTGACCTGCATGGAGTTACTGGAACACGTACCGGATCCGTGTTCTACCGTACAAGCCTGCACCAGGCTGGTGCGCCCCGGCGGGGCCGTATTCTTTTCCACCATCAACCGTAATCCCAAATCATGGTTATTCGCTATCGTCGGCGCAGAGTATGTGCTCAATCTGCTGCCCAAAGGCACACACGACTTCCGTAAGCTCATCAAACCGTCGGAACTGGAAGGCTGGGCCCGCACGGCGGGCTTGTCTGCCCGGGAACTGACCGGAATGCACTACAGCCCACTGACCGGGAAATATCGCCTGGGTCCCGGTGTGGATGTCAACTATCTGGGGATGTTCATCAAACCCGGGTCGGCTGCTGAATAAATCTGCACAAGCATGCACAACGGCACGCAAGCTGTATTGTTCGACCTGGACGGTACGCTCCTCGATACCGGCCGCGACATGGGCAGCGCATTGAACCGGCTCCTCGAAAAATATGGCCGCTCCACCATTCCCTACGCCCGCATACGTCCGAATGTATCCCACGGTGCCGCGGGGTTGCTGAAACTGGGCTTTGGAACAGATACCGGGGATGCGGTATATGATGCACTGCGCCTGCAGTTTCTGGATTATTACGAGCAGGATCTGTGTTCCCACACGCAACTGTTTGGAGGCATGAGCGAAGTACTTGCAGATCTGGACAAGCACAACCTGCCCTGGGGTATCGTTACCAACAAACCGGAGTACCTGACCCTGCCTCTGCTGGAGACCCTCGGCTTGCTGGCCAGGACGGCGTGCGTGGTCGGTGGCGACACCCTGGCCCAGCGCAAACCGCACCCCGCGCCACTGCTGCACGGCTGTTCCCTGGCGGGCAAAGACCCCGCAGACTGTATATACGTCGGTGACGCCAGGGGTGACATCGACGCCGGCAGAAGCGCCGGAATGAAAACCCTGATCGCCACCTTTGGTTACCTGTCGGCGGAAGACGATCCGGGGGACTGGGGCGCCGATGGTATGATTGAACACCCGCAGGAAATCCTGAATTGGATATAGCCTCTGAGTTTTTGACATCACTTGAAATCAGCAACCAGGGAATGGTTACGGCTTTCGTGCTGTTCGCGTCGGGCGTATTTATCGGATGGTTGATTACGCAACTGAGTAAAACCAGACAACTGGAGCGATTGAACAACGCGCTGGAACAGGAAAAGAAGCTGAACCAGGAGCGGTTGTCAAACATGGAAAAGACTTTCGCCGCACTGTCCGCAAACGCCCTGCAAAACAACAATCGGGCCTTCATCCAACTGGCACAGCAAGTGCTGGGACGTTTTCAGGTTAGGGCCCGGGGAGATCTCGACCTCAAACATCAGGCCATCGCGGGCCTGGTAAAACCGGTCCACGAGGCGCTCGCCCGGGCTGAATCACAACTCGTTAACCTGGAGCAGACGCGGCGTGAAGGCCAGGGCTCATTGAACCAGCAACTGGAATCGATGATCAAGAGCCAGGATACCCTACAGTTGGAAACCCGTAACCTGGTGACAGCCCTGCGCCGGCCGGAAGTGCGGGGTCAATGGGGTGAACTCACCCTGCGGCGCCTGGTTGAACTGGCGGGTATGGTGGATCGATGTGACTTCGAGGAGCAGGTTTACACCAGGACCGAAGACGGGGCGCTGCGGCCCGACATGCTCGTCCACTTGCCCGGGAACCGGCAGATCGTGGTTGACGTCAAAACCCCTCTCGATGCCTATCTGAGCGCGATAGAGGCCGTCGACACCCAGGCCAGGCAACAGCACCTCAAACGGCACGCCCGTCACCTGCGGGAACGCGTAAAAGAACTCGCCACCAAGCGTTACTGGGACCA
>CAXMTM010000244.1:0-4802 GCA_964196385.1 Arenicellales bacterium | reverse complement strand
GCCAATATCGACGACCAGACGGTTTTCATCACCAGCCTCGAGCGCGTGGGCAACACCAAGATAAATCAGACGCGCTTCTTCTCGTCCACCGATGATTTCTACCGGGTGTCCGAGCGCTTCCTGTGCCGCCGCCACGAAGTCATGTGAATTTTTTGCAACCCGTAACGTGTTTGTACCCACCACCCGCACACTGTCCGGTGACATATTGCGCAACCGCTGTCCAAACCTTAGCAGACAGTCCAGAGCGCGCTCCTGGGCATCGTGGACAAGGAACTTCTGCTCGTCCAGCCCGGCCCCCAAACGCACTGTTTCCCGCAATCGGTCCAGTATCGTCACCTGACCATGGGTCAACTGCGCGACGATAAGGTGAAAACTGTTGGAGCCCAGATCCACCGCGGCAAAAACCTCTGATTCGGCGGCGGGGTTATTATGTACTAACGCCAAATTCTTCTGACTCCTGGGCTGATGCTGGTTGGGACAAGCAGACTTTAATTTGGTTGAATATTGCAGACGCCCCGGCCGGTTTGTGTTGATTTTCGAACAGATTCGCTACGGGCTCAAATGCGCCTTATTCCGGGTTTTCCATGTACCATACATAGCAACGGCACTACAGGCCCTCTGGCAGCATGGTGAAAAAATGCAGTGCAAGTATATATGGTTGTATCCGGATGTGCATTAAACGCATAAAGAGCCGGCATTGAAATGGTCGGCAAGCTCTTTTTATTGCTGGGCGTCGCTGCAAGCATCTATTTCGCTATTGTCGGCATGGCCTACCTGGGCCAGTCACGCATGGTCTACTTTCCAACCGGATCGATCAATGAAACTCCGCATCGAATGGGTCTCGACTATGAAGACGTATGGCTGAATACAATTGACGGGACCCGTATACATGGCTGGTACGTACCCAAACATGGCAGCCGGTGGACAGTGCTGATGCTGCACGGCAATGGCGGCAATATTTCTCATCGCCTGCAAACACTGCAAATCCTGAACAAGGTTGGGGCCAGCACGTTGATCATTGATTATCACGGTTATGGCAGGAGCGAGGGCCGGCCTTCGGAGCAGGGCACCTATGAGGATGCCCTGGCAGCCTGGGCATTTCTGACTGAAACCAAAACCAGTGCGGCCAATATCGTCATTTTCGGACGATCCCTGGGCGGCGCCGTCGCGGTATGGCTGGCCGCGAAAGTCAATCCCGCGGGCCTGATCCTGGAGTCGACGTTTACCTCTCTCACTGATCTGGCCCACCATCACTATCCGCTGTTACCCGTCGGCTTTATCTCCAGATACAAATACGACAGCATGGCACTGGCACCGAAAATCACCTCCCCCGCTTTGGTTCTGCACAGTCGTGCCGACACCATTGTTCCGTTCGACCTGGGCGTCGGATTGTTTGATGCATTGCCCGGAGAAAAATCATTTCTGGAAATGCAGGGCGGGCACAACGACGGTTTTTACAGCACCGGGCAAAAATACACCAATGGTCTGACAAAGTTTTTGGAGTCCCTGTAGTGCCCTTCCAGTACTACCATCGTCTGAACAGACGCCAACAACGGATCTACCGTCAAAGCGACGGCATCGAAGAAGTGTATTTACCCAATGCACGGCCCCTGCGCGACGCAGTCCACGAGATCGAACAAGGACTGCAAACGGAATCGAAGAACATCATACAGCAGGGTTCACAGCATCTGGCCCGGGACATATGCCGGCAACTCGGCATCGATGCCGTAAACATCAAGGTACTGGCGCGCCGACCGAGCGATGACTGGGGCGAACTGCACGGATTGTACGAACCTGCCGACCCGCCAGGGACCCCGCGGATAACGGTGTGGATGCGTACCGCCAGGCGCAAACAGGTAGTGGCGTTCAAGACTTATTTGCGCACACTGCTGCACGAAGTCGGCCATCATCTCGACTATGAATATTTCAGACTGGAAGAATCATTTCACACCGAAGGATTCTACAAGCGAGAGAATCACCTGTTCCGGACCGTGACCAGCCCGGAAGCTGATACCACCCCCGTCCAGTACGAATTATTTCCAGGGCAGCCCTGACCAACCAACGTCCTGCCCGGGAAATGAACAAATAATGTACAAAAAATGTCGTAACTCCCACCTTAACGCCACCAACCACCGCACCGATCGCCACCGGATTACGGACTCATTGCCACAAGTGTTTGATCTAATGCCTGTCAATCTACACGGCGATCGACATGGCGAATCAATCTGTTGTTTTATATGCGGTGGCGTTGTTAATTTTTGTCCACAGCGACATTTATGCCAATACCACTCTCCCTGCAGCCCGGGAAAACCCCGGCGCGGTGCGTATGAGCGATGTGACCCGGGGGGCCCTCCTCACCCCGTCAACTGAGCCGGGCATGTACCATACAATGCCCACACTGCACACGAACGTGCGCATACGCGCTCACGGCATCAGCGCCCGGGTGACCATCCGCCAACGCTTTGAGAACCCCAACCCGGATTGGCTGGAAGGGATCTATGTATTTCCCTTGCCCGACGATGCAGCCGTCACACGGCTGCGCATGGTGATCGGCGAAAAGATTATACGAGGTGAGATCCAGGAACGCCGAAAAGCGAAGCAAACCTATGAGAAAGCAAAATCGGCGGGCGTAAAAACCAGTCTGGTGGAACAGGAGCGCCCCAATGTATTTACCGCCTCCGTCGCAAACATCGGGCCCGGTGAGAGCATCACCATCGAACTCGACTATGTGAATATGTTGCGCTATCAGGACGGTGAGTTCAGCATCCGGGTCCCGCTCGTTACAGGCCCCCGTTATATCCCGGGCACGGCGATCAGGGAACAGGTAAGGCAATCCGGGACGGGATGGGCGCTCGACACGGATCTCGTGCCCGATGCCTCCCGGGTTACGCCCCCTGTAACCCCGCCCGGTCTGCAATACTCCAATCCGGTCACTATCGATCTGGAACTGGACACCGGCTTTTCGATCGGGCGCATCGAGAGTTCATATCACCGGGCCGGTATACAGCACTCCGGCCAGACGGCCCGCCTGCAAATCGACACGCCCGTCGAAGCCGATCGCGATTTTGAGTTGACATGGGCCCCCCGGCGCGGCGACGTACCGAGAGCGGCCTTGTTTACCGAGCGGTTCGAGGAAGAGACTTACGCGCTGTTGCTGGTGGTGCCCCCGGGTGATGAGCATACACAGGAACAGGCCCAGGCCCGAAACCTGACCCTTGTAATCGACACATCGGGTTCCATGCAGGGCCTGTCCATTGCCCAGGCGACAGCGGCCGCGAGCTTTGCGCTGGACAAGCTGGGGCCTGACGACACGTTCAATCTGATCCAGTTCAACTCCAGCACCCACAAACTGTTCCCGGCCGCCCGGCAGGCCACTGCTGAAACCATCGCCAGGGCCCAGCGTTATCTGGCCAGCCTCAGCGCGGAAGGGGGTACCGAGATGGCGGGGGCGCTGAAAGCCGCACTCGGGCCCAATGCGGACCATGGGCGGGTTCGACAAGTAGTATTCATCACCGACGGCAGCGTCGGTAACGAACGGCATCTGCTTGGCATCATCGAGGACCAACTGGGTGACGCGCGTTTGTTTACGGTAGGCATCGGTTCCGCGCCGAACGCTTTTTTCATGCGACGTGCGGCCGAGTTTGGTCGCGGTACTTTTACTTTCATCGGAAACATCACGGAAGTCAGCGAAAAAATGTCGGACCTGTTCCTGAAACTGAGATTTCCGTTGATGACCAACGTGGAAGTGTCCTGGCCGGGCGCGGGTGGGGTGGATGCCTGGCCCGCCCGCATACCCGATCTGTACCACGGGGAACCACTGATTGCGGCCAGCCGCATGCAAACCCCGGCCAGCGAAGTCAACCTATCGGGAAAACTTGCGGGACAGCCGTGGACGTTTACCGCACCGCTGGGTGCAACTGCGACCGCGGAAGGCGTGGCAGCGATCTGGGCCCGGCAAAAGATAAAGGAACTCATGGACCGGCAGTTCACCGGCGGCGCCACCGATTCGAACCGGCAACAGATCGTCGACCTGTCCATCAAGCATCATCTGGTTAGCAGATATACCAGCCTGGTAGCGGTCGATGTCACACCCGTCCGCAGCAGCACCGGGAAACTCTACAGCCGGAACATTCCAACCAAACTGCCCCATGGCTGGAGTTACGGGCACGTGTTCGGCTTACCTGCTACCGCAACCGGATGGCCGTTGCAGGTATTGGCGGGTTTTACCCTGCTGCTCGTCGCACTGATAATTTTTATGTCGAAATCCCGCAAGTCGGTGATCCCCGGATCCCGGCCTTTCCTGGCCAAATATCTCAGATGAGGCTGATGCGACAAATAGTGTGTTTAATGACAGGCGTTGACCATGGGTGAATTTGTCAGGAAGTTACCCGCAAAACCACTGACCATTGTCGTTCTGGCTCTGCTCGTGGCCGGCAGTTGGCAGTTCGGGAGCGGGATTTACATATTCGGCAAAGCCCGGCTGGCACAGATCCTGTTGTCTGCCGCCTGGGCCAGAACCACACAGGATGACGCACCCATCGCGCCATGGCCATGGGCCGATACCTATCCGCTAGCACGCCTCGAGGTACCCGGTCTCGATATCGACCAGATTATCCTGGCCGGTGCCAGCGGCAGGACCCTGGCGTTCGGACCGGCTCACATCAGCGGCAGCGCCCTGCCCGGCGGGCCGGGTACAAGCATCATCAGCGGCCATCGGGATACGCACTTCGAGTTCCTGCGCCACCTCAGGACCGACGACCTGCTGGTGGTCAGCGGAGCGGGCGACCGCCAGCAACAATACC
>CAXMTM010000243.1:0-2668 GCA_964196385.1 Arenicellales bacterium | reverse complement strand
CGGTACTCGTTGGTGATCCGGGAATGCCTGCATCCGGGAAGGAAAAGCTGGTGCGGGCATTTGCATCTGCCTTGCGCGATACCCACGAGTATATTTTCGGGCCCGATATGGGCACCAATGAGGAATGCATGGCCTGGGTCAGGGACGAAGTGGGCCGCTGCGTTGGTTTACCGCGGGTACTGGGTGGAATACCTCTGGATGAGGTCGGCGCTACCGGATGGGGTCTTGTCCATGCCGCCGAGGTGGCCGCGGGTTATTGCGATCTGGATCTTCGGGATGCCCGCGTGGTGGTGCAGGGGTTCGGTGCGGTGGGCAAGCACGCTGCGCGGTTTCTTGCCGCCAGGGGTGCCGTGCTGGTGGGTGTGTCGGATTCGCGGGGTGTGGTCGGTGACCCCGGGGGTCTGAATATAGACACGCTGATCGATTTGAAAAACGAGGGTCGGAGTGTCGCCGACTACTCCGGGGATGCCACGGATGACCTCGGTGCCGTCGTCGATATCGACTGCGATATCTGGATTCCGGCAGCAAGGCCCGATGTGTTGCACGCGGACAATGTCTCCCGTCTCAGAACGAAGGTGGTGGTGCAGGGGGCAAACATTCCGGCGACCGTGGAGGCGGAGACTTTCCTTCACAAAAAGGGCATCGTCAATGTGCCCGATTTCATCGCCAATGCCGGCGGTGTGATTTGCGGCGCAATGGAGTATCGGGGTTCAAATGAAGCGGCCGTATTTGCAGCGATCGAGGAAAAAATCCGGCGCAACACAAAGCTGATCCTCGATGCGGCCCTGGCAAACGACATTTCCCCGCGACGGGCGGCCCTGGATCTGGCCCGCGCCCGCGTGAAGCGGGCAATGACCTATCGCCGCTGGACGGTTTTTTCCTCGGCCCCGGGATTTGTATAGAGGCACGGTGAGCTGTGCTCCTGGCGCAAAAAAGCTACTTTCACCGCGGTGGCGACCGTCCTTTGCTCGGCGTGACCATAGCGGAGCATTTTTCAGGTGTAGTTGAGCGTTTCCCGGACAGCGAAGCCGTAGTTTCCCTGCCTCAGGGACGCCGGCTCAGCTACCGGGAGCTTTACGGGGATGTGGAGACGCTGGCGCGCGGACTACTGGCTATAGGGTTTACCGCCGGTGACCGAATAGGCATCTGGTCGACCAACAATATCGAATGGTTGGTGTTGCAGCTGGCCACGGCCCGCATCGGTGTCATCCTGGTCAACATAAATCCCGCCTACAGGCCGCAGGAACTGGCCTATGCGCTGGAAAAGTCGGAAATTCAGGGGCTGTTCACAATCCCGGCTTTTCGCAACAGCGATTACGTCGCCATGCTGCTCGAACTGGTGCCGGAGCTCCTTACCCATCCGCCGGGCACATTGCGCAGCAGAAAATTCCCGTGTTTACGAAGCGTGGTTGTCTACGATCCCGCCGACCCTGAAAACAGCCGGGCTTCCGCGATGGGGTTCACCACCTGGCCGCAGGTGTTGTCAGCCGCGCAACAAACAAAAGCAGATGCCCTTGCCAGCGTCAGCTTCGCTCTGGACTGCGACGACCCGATCAACATCCAGTATACCTCCGGTACGACAGGTTTCCCCAAAGCGGTGTTGCTGACCCATCACAATATACTGAACAACGCCTGGTTCGCGGCCCATGCGATGCATTTCGACCACAGCGACCGCCTGGCGGTGGCCGTGCCGTACTACCATTGCTTCGGTATGGTGCTGGCCAATCTTTTATGTATGTCGGTAGGGGCGTGCAACGTCATCCCCTGCGAGCACTTTGACCCGTTGTCGGTACTGCGCGCGGTCGAACAAGAAAAATGTACGGCCATACACGGTGTGCCCACCATGTTCATTGCCGAACTGGAACATCCCCGCTGCAGAGATTATGATCTGTCCAGCCTGCGCACCGGGATAATGGCCGGTGCGCCGTGCCCCCCGGCCCTGATGGAGCGGGTTATCGAGGATATGCACTGCCGCGATATTCTCATCGGTTACGGAGAGACCGAAGCGTCGCCGCTGACCCATCTCACCGTCCAGGGCGACAGCCTCGAACGGCGTATCAAGACCGTCGGCAAGAACCTTCCCCATCAAGAGGTAAAGATAGTCGACGTGCACAGCCGGCAAACCGTGCCCCTTGGAGAAAAAGGCGAGATCTGTTTTCGTGGTTACCATATTATGCAGGGCTATTACGGGGACGGTGAGGCTACGCGCAGGGCAGTGGACGAGCACGGCTGGCTTGCTTCAGGTGATCTGGGTATCATGGATGCGGACGGTTACGTGCAAATCACCGGGCGCCTGAAAGAGATGATCATCCGCGGCGGTGAAAACATCTATCCCCGGGAGATCGAGGATGTGCTGTACAGCCACCCGTCGGTTGCCGAGGCAGCCGTGTTCGGGGTACCGGACCGCTACTACGGTGAGGAGATCATGGTCTGGATAAAGCTGCACGAAAACGAGAGTATTAATGAATCAGGGATCAGAGAATTCCTCAAAGCCAGGATCGCGCACTTCAAGATCCCCAGGTACATCTGGTTTGTCGACGACTTTCCGATGACGGTGACGGGAAAGCTCCAAAAGTACCGTATGAAAGAGATTGCACAACAAAAGATGAAAGTACGTGGCTAGCCTGCTATGCATGTAGTAGTCAGCAAAGGACTGGATCTTCACATC
>CAXMTM010000242.1:0-10897 GCA_964196385.1 Arenicellales bacterium | reverse complement strand
GGCTTTGACAATTCCGGCGCCGATTTCATGCCTGAATACAAAAAATATATCCACGACGGCAAAACCATCGTCACCTCACCCCACAAGGTGTACGGCCCCGAGGCCAATGACCTGGTTCTGCAGTTGCGCAAGAACCACGTGGACCAGGTCATTCTGGCGGGGATGTCGGCCAATCTCTGTGTCGAATCCCATCTGCGGGAGTTGCTGGAGCAAGGGTTCGAAGTAGCCGTGGTCAAAGATGCCACCGCAGCGGCAAAGGTCCCGGAAGGCGACGGTTATCTCGCTGCAATTATCAATTTCCGCTATATTGCCAATGCGGTGTGGACCACTGATGAAGCTGTCAAAAGAATGGCTGCTTAGCTCTCTGCCCCATAGGACAAATCAAGTAGACTATACCGATACGGGTGATTCCGGAATTTGGCGAATCTGCTCAGGATGGGATCCGCCCGTCGCCTTCGGCGGCGGGCAGACCGCCACTAACTGATCGAAATATTGTTGCTGATCGCCAGATCAACCGATGGAACGGGGTCCGGTCGCTATCGGGAATAACTTTATCCATGTAACCACAACAGAAATGAGCGGAATTATGTACCCTACACCGGAAAATGAAATTGATCGCATCGCAGCGGTCGAAACCTACCAGATCACAGATACACCGCCCGAGGTGTCTTACGACGACATAGCCGAGCTGGCGGCAGGAATCTGCCAGTGCCCTGTTGGCATGATCAATATCATCGCTGACTCACATGAATGGCTGAAGGCAAAATACGGGCTGCCCCCAAATCTTTCCTGCCTGCCCAGGGGCACGGCATGCTCGACTGCTATCTGCCAAAGCGATCTTTTGACTGTTCCCGATCTCACCAAGGACGAGCGATTCGCCCACCATGCGGCGGTCAAAGGGGACCCCAATTTCCGTTTCTATAGCGGGATGCCCCTGATCAATAACGAAGGCTATGCCCTCGGAACGGTGTGCGTATTCGATTTTGAACCTCGAGAACCGACTTTTGAACAGTCGGAAGCGCTGCGCCGCCTCTCGCGCCAGACCATGGCACAACTCGAATTGCGTCGAAAACTCATCGAACTCAGCGGGGCTCGCCAGGCACTGGGCGTCGCGGAGGCCAGATCCAATGAACTGCTGCTCAATATCCTTCCAGCCCAAATCGCGGAAGAGTTAAAAAGTAGAAACGAGGTCGAACCCAGGTACTACGACTCGGCGACAATCATGTTCACCGACTTCAAGGGATTCACGCGCATCGCCGAGGCGTCGGAACCACGTACCCTGGTCAACGACCTTAACCAGTATTTTTCCGCTTTCGACGAAATTATCGAGCGACACAATGTTGAGAAGATCAAGACCATTGGCGATGCCTACATGTGCGCTGGGGGTTTGCCCGAGAAAAATAATTCTCACTCCGTCGACGTTTGTCGCGCGGCCATTGAGATTCGGGATTTCATGGCCCGGGCCAACCGCCAGCGGGAGAAAATGCGCCTGGCGCCCTGGGAAATACGAATCGGACTACACACCGGCCCGGTCATGGCAGGGGTAGTGGGAAAGAAAAAATTCTCCTACGATATTTGGGGTGATGCTGTAAATATTGCATCGAGGATCGAATCGAATGGAGAGGCGGGCCGGATCGCGATATCAGAAAGCACGTATCACCGCGTAAGAGATGAGTTCGAGTGCGAACACCGCGGCCTCATCGAATGTAAGAACAAAGGTATGCTGAATATGTACTTTCTCAACCCGGGCTAGCATGATCAACCCGCACCTCAGCGTTGTCGAGAGCGTTCACCCAACGCCGGAGCAGGTGCGTGCAATCCCTCTGTTCGCAGACCTCGACGCAGCCGATCAGATTCAGATCTCCAGGGGGTTAATATACAAACACGTGCCGCGCAACGAGTACCTCTTCCGTCAAGGCGCGGATGCTGACAGTGCTTTCTTTGTGCAAAGCGGCGTTCTGAACGTCGTCTCGGCCCTCCCGGGGGGTGGTGAGGCACAGCTCGCGAAATCCGGGCCAGGCAGCATGCTCGGCGAAACATCGCTGGTCTCAACCGGTGTGCGCACCGCCTCCGTAAAAGCGGAAACCGACGTCACCGGATTTTCCATGGAGCGCTGGTTCTTCCGGAGCTCGCTTGCTCAGGCGAGTCCCGCCGCCGCAGGGATACTGAGTCGGCTCATCCATACTGTGGGCAGGCGATTACAGTCCCAGTATGCTCAGATAACTGCGATGGAGCCTTGGCGCAACACCCGGGTGCCGCGCCCAAAGGTCGCGGACATCGGGCCGAATACCGGGCAGGCGACGAAGACGTGCTCTGTTTCTTACCAGGCGTTCTTACCGCGCCTCGAATTCTTTTCGAATTTCCAGCCGGATGAGATTAACCTGTTTGAATCACAAGTTCGCAGCCTCGAATTACCGCGCAACACCAAGCTGTTCGAAAAAGGTGAGTGTCCGGTGTCGAGCTTCTTCGTCATTCGAGGTGCACTGGAACTGTACATCGCTCGAGCTAATGGCCATGTTCCACTTGCAATACTGGGTCCCGGTACCTTCCTTGGAACCACCGATATACTCTGCGGAGGCGTGCGCACGGTCTGTGGCCGGGTTCGTGAGGACGCCGTCATCTTCGAAATCAGCGCCGGAAAGTTACTCGAGCTACTCTCCGGTCAGTCCTGGTTCGCACTGAAGTTCCAGCTCGCCCTCTGCGAGAGCTTGATTGTAGATTTGGGTAAAATCAACAAGCGAGTCGCACGCATAACGAGCGCTGAGCAACTCTCCCATCCGTGCACTCAAATATCGAGGTAGGTGACGGAAACACGAGGTTTTCCGTCCCAATTGCTGGCCAGTAACATACTGTATTCCGGCACCTCGAGCCAGGTCGAAATATCCCGGGTCAACGGTTCGGAGGCGATGATGACCGTGTCGGCCGCATCGCTTCCGCCCATTGTCTGCCACTCTCCATCGTAATAGCCGTATTCACGCCCCAATGTGTACCAGAGGCTCAAGTATGTTAAATGGTAGTCGTGCACGGATTCCGGGTTGTCCAACGGATAGCGCCCGAAATCAAAGCAGTAACGCACTGCAGCCACCTGACGGCCATCACTGACAAACAAGTTGGCCGACGAGCATGTATCGATACCGCACTTGGCCCGGACTTCCCGGATGATGCTAAAGGTGGCTTCTACAGCATCCTTGAGTTCGTCGGCGTTTATATAGCCAGTCGGGTCTTCAAGCTGGGAGAGAAGCAGCGCATAGATCCATTCGCTGTCGGTCGTACCCGCCATGTGTCCCAGAATCCGCTGCTCGATATAAGGCATCAGCAGCGCCTTCATATCCCTGAAGCGAACCAGATCACCATTGTGCGCGAGGGAGATTTTACAGTTCGGGAAGCAAAACGGGTGGCTGTTTTTCAGCGAGACGGCCGCCTCGGTAGTACTGGGCACCCCGCGAACATGTGCGAGCAGACAATTTACGCGCACCTTTTCTGCCAGGCTTTTCAGGTTCTCATCAAAAATGGGCAACCAGTCTGTGGAGTAGCTGAAGGGAACGGTTGGAGATACGGAATTGCTATCCCAGGCCTTCATACCGAACCCCGCCAGGTTCAACATGCTGAGCATCTTCGGCATGTAAACCTGCTTCACCAGAGAATTGTCCGGCTTGAACAAAAGATCGTCGAGTAAAGTACTCGATCCAAGGTACAGCAACGCTCGGCACATGGTTCGGCCCTCTACACAGGCGTGGCGAATAAAATCACAAAAGTTTTTGCGCTCTCAAGAACCGATGCCTTTCAGGATCGCCGGCAAATGTTCGAAGAGGTAGTCAAGGTTTTTGGTAGTGGTGTTCTTACCGAAGCTGAATCGAACGGTTCCATATTTTGAAGCATCGACACCTATCGCCTCCAGAACGTGAGAATTTTTGTCGTTTCCGGCACTGCACGCGGAACCCGCGGAAACATAAACCCCGATCTGATTCAGGCTGAGTAGTATGGAGCCGCTATCCACCCCCGGAAAGCCGACCGAAAGATTGTTGGGTAGCCTGTGCTCTAGGGTTCCATTGACTACAACATCAGGGGCGATTCGATTGAGTTCTTTTAGAAAATGCGCTCTTAGTCCGAGCAGGTGATGCGTGTTCTCCTGCATTTCAGCAACCGCCAGCTTCGAGGCGAGCCCCATGGCATGAATTCCGAGTACATTTTCCGTGCCCGCGCGCAGCCCGGACTCCTGGCTGCCACCGCGGACCTGCGGCACCAATTCCATCGACTCATCCACAAATATGGCGCCGACTCCCTTGGGCGCTCCGATTTTGTGCCCCGACATGGTCAGAATGGAGATTCCCATATCTTTTGGTCTTAACGGGATCTTGCCAAAAGCCTGTATTGCGTCGACAACGAATGGGACGCCCTGTTCGCGGCAAACCTCGCCAATCCCGGACAGTGGATAGACAGTCCCGATTTCGTTGTTTGCAGCCATTATTGATACCGCGATAGTGTCAGGGCGAATCGCCCTGCGAACGTCGTCAGCAGACAGCGTCCCATCCGGTCGCACCGGCAAATAGGTGACGTCGCGGCCCTGCGTCTGCAGATACTGCCCGACCTGCAGAACGGAAGGATGCTCAACACAAGTTGTAACTATATGCCCCTCGCCCTTGGGGTAACGATCTACGATGCCGTTGAGTGCCAGGTTGTTGGCTTCAGTACCACTGCCGACGAAGTATATTTCCCCGGGCGCCGCGCCGAGGCAGGTAGCCACGTTGCGGCGGGCCCGGTCGATAGCGTCGAAGGCGATGCTGCCAACGTCGTAGGCACTGCTGGCATTTCCGTAGGATCGGGGATCCTGCAGAAAGTCGACCATTGCCGCTGCAACTTCCGGGCGCAGCGGGGCGGTGGCGTTATGGTCGAGATAAACCTCCTGTAGATTCTCTACATCCAGTGTGAACATGGCCTTGCATCCGTCTTCCTTGCTCTGAATGGGAATGCCGATCCAGGTAAACACCGAGTTGAGACCGTTCGGGAAAATATTGCCCAGCTCCGACCTGGTGACACCGGTATTGCGGCGAATATTTTGATAGAGCGGTCCTACACTGTGATTGCGATAGTATCGCCAGGCATACTCGAGCACGCTGATGTGCCGCTCTGTCAGCTTTGTGTCTGTCGTCCTCGACATGTGGTACACACGGGTTAACGCTAACGAATTCAAGGCCATGGTATTTCTCACTGAATTGACAAGAGGTGGAAATCAGGTGTGCGCAACTTCTGCAGCCCCCGGATATAACTGGAAGGGAAAACCGCCCTGGGATAGTTTCATTCCCTGGACCATCTCCTGGAACTGCCCGAAAGGCATCCCAATACCCAGTCGATCGGCCTCAAACTGTCCTATGAGGCGAGCCCCCAGACAGTAGGTCGAAATATTCATCTCCTGGGTCAGGTATGGCCGCACCATCAGATCCGAGTTGACCACGCGCAGTCCGCCCATGCTGGCAGTGACTCGTTTACCGGTTTGAAATTGATAGGCTTGAATGATTCGAGTCAGTTCCACCGGGCGTACGGCGAGCACCACTACGTCTGGTTCGACCTCGATATCATCGAAATCCCTGGCATAGATAAACACCGCCTGGGTTGTCGGCGGCTGAATCGCTATCATGTCCGTCATTGCCCGTTTGGCTATCTCCGGGCTTTCGAAACGCCCCGAATCATCGTTGCCAAATAGCGCAAACTCGGGCCGACCGGCGGCGGCGCAAGCGTATACGGTACCACTGGTAAAATCTTTCGGTGTCGGCGGTTGAAACTTTTCGCCCAGGCCGGATTGACTCTTCATTACGTCGGTGTAGACCAGCGAGTCACCCATCGGGCTATCCTGGTCCCGGTCGACCAGACCGAAAGTTATCGCTGCCGCAACGCACCCGATCGATTCGGCGTTCAGCAGCACGGAGTCGCCAAAACCTGCCTGCCGGGCGCTCTGACAACTGGTCAGTGTAATGCCTTCCGGTACACACTCAGTAACTGCCTGGGGAATTTCCTCGCCTTGCTTGTAGAATTTCACAGCGGCGATCGGAATGTCCAGGTTCTCTACATTCATCGCCCCAATCATGTCTTGGTATAACTCTTGTATTTTAGTCATGGCTCTGATTTTCTCCTCAGCCCACTCGGGCTGGTATCCGGGTTGATTGGAAGAGACATTGTGCAGTGAACTCTGTGCCCGATGGTTCGGACTCAGTGCTGAATCGTTCAGAAGGGTACGGATTTGGTCGGGATTCGGGCAATTTCACCCGGATGTCGATAAACTGCGTTATCGACTCCCCGGGTGGCCGTGTTGGTTGTAAAAAGGGAACTGTAAAAAGGGGACAGATTTAGTTAAAAGGGGCTGATGGTGCCGAGGCAGTAAATCCCGGTAATAACGGGATCGATTCATCCGCAACGCCGCACACGCCGTTTTCACCCCGACGCTCACGCTTAATGACCGTACCGCATTCATGACGAACTCTCGTCCTTGGGTATCGTCGACAGCAGCGCCGAAAGTTTTTTTTGGACATCAATAATCGTGTGCGCTTTCTCTAACTCGTGTTCCAGCGCAACCTGAAAACTTCCCATGTACCTGCATAATAGTCGTCGAACACACGGTCTTCGTAGAGCTCCAGCCTGGCGCCGCGTTTCGCCGGCATCTTCGCCAGAGTCCACTCGCGGCCCCGGCGTGTGCACACCAGAATGTGACGATCTGCCATCGGCATCACGCGCAGCCGGTTCACCACCAGCGCGAGTTCGGGGCTATAAGGTCCAGCGGGATTTTTCCGGAACTCCTCGACAAGGTCCGTTTGCGATGGGTCGACATCATACATTGTCAATTCCCTACCTCTTTGTTACTTACCTCAGGAATTCTACTTCCTCGAACTTAGCTCTGTAAGTCCACAGCCGACATCATCGAGGTAAATACGACTTCGAATTCGGAGATAACCGCTTTGAATCGACAGTCTGCAAGCCCAGATACTATAGCCCCAAGTTAAAGACCCGTCAGCCAGTCACGAAGTACACGGCCAATTTCTTCCGGCGAGTCTTCCTGGATGAAGTGACTGCCCCGAACGGTCGCTTCGGTTTGGTTAGGCCAAGTGCGACAAAATTCCCGTTGGGGGCCCGTTAGGATTGCTCCTGGCTCTGCATTGACAAAAAGCTTCGGCACTTCGGATTTTGAGAGCCACTCCGCGTATGCTTCCACGATCGCCACCACATCGGCAGGTTCACTGTCGATGGGAATTTGTCTCGGCCAGGTTAACGTGGGTCGCCTGCCCTCTCCTGGTTCGGAGAAGGGGCGCCGGTATTCATCCATCTCCTTCTCGGACAGCTCCCGCAGAATAGATCCTGGTAACACACGTTCGACAAAAACGTTGTTCTCCAACACCATGGACTCACCGGCTTCGGACCGAAGCCCCTGAAATACACCGCGTGCCGCATCCGGCCACTCATCCCAGGTGACGGGTCGTACGATGCCTTCCATATAACAAATACCCTTAATCGATTCACGATGGCGATTGGCCCAATGAAAACCCAATGCTGATCCCCAGTCATGGATTACAAATGTCACGCTCGAGGTGATCGCCAGCGCTTCCATGGCTGCGTCGAAGTATTTGCTGTGCTCGGCGAAGGTATAGCGATCCGGGCCTGAGTTCTCCAGCTTGTCAGAGTCCCCCATGCCAATAAGATCGAGCGCAACGCACCGACCAAAATTACTCACGCAGGGCATGATATTTCGCCAAAGGTAAGATGACGTTGGATTGCCGTGTTGAAATACGATAGGGTCGCCCTCCCCCATTTCGACATAAGCCATTTGCTTTCCGAGGACCTCGATCTTCTTTTTGTGATGTTCTGTTACACTCACCCTGGACTCCTTATAATTCGTGTCTATGCTTCGCGAGAAATGTGTTGACAGCTGTGTATAACAGGACGCAGCTTATCAGAAGTAAAAAGGGGACATCCATTAGTCCTTTATCAAGGCGCGTAGCATAGAAACTGCACCAGCGTGAACTGGGCTGTTCTCAGTTCTTTCCTCCATCGCTCAGATCAAGTATTTTTTTTTGCCTTCTCAACCGTTGTTCCACCTGTCGACGCTTACGCACATCGCAATAACAGGATTTCTCACTTTCTTTCTGTGAGGTGTTTTCAGGAGTCGAACCGACATTCAGCGTGGGAACTCTTTGCAGACAATCATTATAAAGATCCGGAGTCTCTTTCAAGTCGACACAATTTCCGTTTTCCTGGTCTGACGCCAAGGTCGAAACGGAGAGAAGCGCGATCGTAATGACCATAAGCAGGCCCATCGTCAGTTTCCGGCTCCTCAACGCCCCTCCCTCAAGTTTCATTGCTCGAGATACTTATGCAGGGGAGCCAGACTGTCCGGATCATGCGCAAGTTCCTTTTTGGCAAAATCAATCGCCGCTACTTCGTGATCCGTCAGGATTTTCAGCGCGTGTAAATCCTCTTCAGGGGCCATCCGCTCCAAAGCTTTGAACTCATCAAGATAGCCTGGATATCGCTGCACGATATATAACATGAAATCCGACCACTGACAGGATCGATGCCGCTCTACGTGGCCTTCGCCCCGGGATTTGAGCACCGACTCATCCCTTGGGGTCAGCTTATATTTTTGCAGAAGAGGGTAAACTGCCCGCGCAGCCCGGCGTTCCACCCTGGCCAACAAGACGAGCTTTTCACGTTCATCGAAATGCCTGGCCAGACCATAGAAATATGCTTCTCCCATGATCTCATCTTCGTAATAGGACAATAGTTTTTGCAGATATGTGTCTGCAGTGCCCATCTCTGGTTTCATTCCTCCCCGAAGAACACCCGGTCGTACTTGATTCGATTGTCCGGATTCACCGTCGTGTCCAACTCGCGGGCATAGCGATGGCCGGAAAAAACAGCGCCCGCGATGATTGCCGGGGCCTCGCAGTCACCGATTCGTGCCAGTGAGGGTGCAGCATCAGCAGTTCCGGTATTCATACGCTGTCCCAGTTCTCGAAACAGCGCATCATTGGGGCGCCGGGCCGTCACTGTAACGACTGCCTCGGCCTCAATGCTTTGCACCTGGCCAGTATAGATACAACAGATGGTCGCCTGGTGGCCGTCATAGGCCGACAAACCGTGGTTTATAATGATGTGTGCGCCGAGTTCCAGAAGTCGTTTATGCGTCCGCTTTTGCTCCGAGGTCTGTTCGCCCCAGGCGGAAACCATGGTCTTCGGCGTTACCACAGTGACGGGGATATTCTCTGCCCTAAGCCGTTCAACGATTACGCTACCCATGTAGTAGTGATCGTCATCGAACACGATCGTCGAACCCCCGGGTATGCGTCCCGCCATGATGTCGTCCGGGGTAAAAATCTGGTTCGTTGGGCCGAATTCGACAAGCGGCACTTCGTTAAAAACTCCCACGCCGTCCGTGCGCCAGGTTGCCCCGGTAGCAACCACGATGTGGTCGGCTTCCAGGGTAAAAACGTCGTCCGCTTGCAGCCTGTTATCCAGATATAGTTCGACGTTCGGCATCGACCGAATCTGTTGCACGCGGTAGTCCCTCACCCGGGCCCATTCGCTGAGGCCCGGCAGGGCAGCCTCACGAGTAACCCGTCCACCGGGTTCCCGCCCGGCTTCGGCCAGCAGGACCCGATACCCACGATGCCCGAGCGCCCGCGTCGCCTCGAGTCCGGCAGGCCCGGCCCCGATGACCAGGACCGTCGAGTCAGAGCCTTTGGCTGCTATGATCTCGGGGTGCCAGCCCCGGCGCCATTCCTCGCTGATCGTAGGGTTCTGGGTGCAGCGAATTGGCGTACCCTTGCTGTCGCCCACGTAGCAGATATTGCAGCCGATGCACTCGCGGATATCTTCCAACCGGCCTTCCTCGATCTTCTTTGGCAGGAATGGGTCGGCAATGGATGGGCGGGCGGCGCCAATAAAATCCACCACACCGCGCTTGACCTGAGAAACCATAGTATCGGGCGACGTAAAACGGCCGACAGTCACCACCGGTTTGGTGGTAATGGATTTGACATAGGACATGTAGGCTTCGAGCGACCCTTCCTTGACGAATCTGGAGACGCCCATCTCGTAAGAGTAGTCGTTGATATTGATATCCCACAGATCCGGCAACTCGGCCAGCAGCCCCAGCATATCGCGATGTTCACCGATCACCGGGACACCATCGGCGCCTCCGCCCTCGTCCGCCGAAAATCGCACTGCGACTGCACAGGTATCTCCGACAGCCTCCTTTGTTTCCTCGATCAACTCGCGCACCAAGCGCACACGATTCTCCAGGGAACCGCCATATTCGTCCGTCCGCGTATTGGTGCGAGCGGAGAGAAAACTCGACAGCAGATATCCGTGGGTGGCATAGACGTACACCACATCGAAGCCGGCCTCCCTGGCACGCAGCGCGGCGTTCCTGTGCCAGCGCCGGAGTTCGCGGATGTCGGATCTGTCCATGGCCCGGGTCTGATAGGGGATTCCGATCGAATTCGGCCGACTCTTCACATCCAGGGCGACTTCGTTGGTGAACAGATTTGCCGTACGCTGGCCGCCATACCAAAGCTCGACTCCGGCGAGCGCCCCATGCGCATGCACCTGCTCCGTCATCAAGGCGTGGGCTTTTACATCGCCGCTGTCCCACAACGACGCGTAGGGGTGGGGCAGATCATCGGATGCCGGGTGTATCGAGCAATACTCGGTGCACACGACCCCCCATCCACCCTCCGCCTTCATGCCCCGCAGCGCCGCGACCATTCGTGGCCTCAGCCAACCCAGGCCGGTGCAGTGCGGCACCTGATAAAAGCGGTTCTTCGCGGTCACCGGTCCGATCTGAACCGGTTCGAACAGGATATCGTATCGGGAATCGCGCATGGTTGTGGCGCTCTTTACAGCGATCCCG
>CAXMTM010000241.1:0-12827 GCA_964196385.1 Arenicellales bacterium | reverse complement strand
GATATCCGGCATCCGGTGCGCGTCAGTGACCGCAGTGCAGGTGAACAGCACACCATTGCAAATTTCAACATGTACGTGGAACTGCCGCACAGTTTCAAAGGCACTCACATGTCGCGCTTCGTTGAAATCCTTACCTCGCAGGAATCCGAGATCTCGGTGCTCTCCTTCAAATCCATGCTGCGCGAAATGACGGAAAGACTGGAGGCGGATAAGGGTCACATCGAAATGACATTCCCTTACTTTGTCACCAAGCACGCCCCGGTGTCCGGGGTGGCGAGCCCTCTGGACTATAAAGTGACTCTGATCGGTGAAATAGAAAAGGGCAAATCCACCATACGGACCAAAGTAGTGGTGCCCGTAACCAGTCTGTGCCCCTGCTCCAGGAGCATTTCCGACTACGGTGCCCACAACCAGCGCTCCCACGTGACCATCAATGTCAAAATGGAAGCTTTCGTGTGGATCGAAGAACTGATCGATATCGTCGAGGAAGAAGCCAGCAGCGAACTGTACGGTTTGTTGAAGCGCGTGGACGAGAAATTCGTCACTGAAAAAGCCTATGACAACCCGAAGTTCGTGGAAGATATGGTGCGCGACGTGGCGGCCCGGTTAAATCAGGACAAACGCATCACCGCCTACACGGTGGAATCGGAAAACTTCGAGTCCATCCACAACCATTCGGCCTACGCCCAGATCACCCGGGACAAAACACAGGACCAGCCCATTTAACAGGCTCTGCCCCTGGATTGTGTCAATCCGGTGAGAATTGAGGGCTAGTACCTTCGCTTGAGGTCCATTCGGTTTCCTTCCCGGACCATGTCGAGCTGGCTGAGAAAGGACATTCCGAGCAGTGGTTCTAGCGGAAAAGCACCGACAACGACGCCCGCTTGCACATTCTTGATATTGATCCCGCCGACAGTCACCGAATCTAGTTCTATCCCGTACATCTGAGTCACGCCGCCGGCCGTATTTGCGATGCCCCTTCGGCCCCGGGTGTAGTTTAAGCCGACGCGCTTTGCCAGTTCGCTGCTGATGGCAACGGAGGTGGCGCCGGTGTCCACAAGGAACCGCACCGGAAATCCATTGATCGAACCCTGCACATTAAAGAACCCTCTATGGTCGGCCCACAAGGAAACGGACTGTGGTCCCGCCCAGGCCGGGTCGGGATCCGCCTGAGATCCCGGAAAAATGGTAGCCATTCCCAGTCGCAGGGTTTCCTGGCGGCCATCGATCTGCACCACCGCTTCCTCGGAATTTGCACTGATAAGGACCAACCCTTCTGGACTTGTATCTCCGGTGTGCAATAATCTTCGTTCTCCATCGATATGGAGCAATGCTTTTTCCTCGAACAACGCCAACAAGGTTACCGAAGAAGCCGCGAAGGCCGGGGAAATACAGATCGACAGCGCACAGGCCAATACCAGTCTGTGAGGACTGCGCCGTGAACCGCAGTTCGGTACAACGACCGGACACTTACAAAAAATGTCGAAGATTCTCATATTCAGGTTTGAGCAACGGGGAGGACCCGGGTATTTCGGTCAGTATCTGGATAGACATCAAATTCCCTACCAGGTTCTGAAGGTCGACCAGGGAGAGCCCATTCCCGACAGTATAGACGGCGTTTCCGGTCTCGTCTTCATGGGCGGCGCTATGAGCGTAAACGATGATCTCGAATGGATCCCGAGGGTCCTCGACCTGATCCGGTGTGCGCAGAGCGAGAACACGCCGATGCTGGGACATTGTCTGGGCGGCCAACTTATCGCCAAGGCGCTGGGCGGGTCAGTGACCAGGAACACCGTGGAGGAAATCGGCTGGCTGCCGGTGGATGTCATCGACAACGGCGGCCCTGAGGACTGGAGCTCCGAATTGCCCCCGACCCTGCATGTCTTTCAGTGGCACAATGAGACCTTTTCTATCCCGCGGGACGCACAACACCTGTTCCATCGACACACCTGCCCAAACCAGGGGTTCCAGATTGGAAATTCCCTGGCCTTGCAGTTTCACCTGGAAATCCTCGCCGACATCGTCGAAGACTGGTCGTCACGATTTATCGATGCCTCGCACCAGGCGAGTGAAACCGTACAATCCCGAAAGACCATGATCGAGAATCTCCCCGGAAAAGTGGACGACTCCACGTCCGCGGCCGATCGAATTTATAGCAACTGGTGCCGGGCACTCAGGTGATGCGTATCGGCATCGACCTGGGGGGCACGAAAATCGAAGGCATGGTGATGGATGCTTCCGGCCTTGTGCTGGAGAGAAAACGCGTGGTCACGCCCTCACCTAAAGGCTATGAAAATATACTGACCGCCATCGTCGATCTGGTAGCCGATCTGGAAAGCGGATATGGGGATCGGTGCACGGTCGGTATCGGCACACCGGGCGCAATTTCCGCACGCACAGGAACACTCAAGAACTCCAACACTCTGTCCCTCAACGGCAAGCCGATCAGACAGGACCTTGAAGACCTGCTGCAGCGTGAGATCCGAATCGAAAATGACGCTAACTGCTTTGCCCTGTCCGAGGCAATCGACGGTGCGGCGGCCGGCCACGATGTCGTATTCGGTATTATTATGGGAACCGGCGTGGGTGGTGGCATCGTCATCAACAAACGATTGCATCGGGGCCCGCAACATATCGCCGGAGAGTGGGGCCACAATATACTAATCCCTGAGGGTAGACCGTGCTATTGCGGGCGTCGGGGTTGCGTGGAAACCTACTTGTCCGGCCCCGGGCTGAGCGCCGAGTGGCAACAGCAGAGCGGTCGCAGCGAGCCCATAAGCGCCGAGGAAATCGTTGCAAGAGCGCTAGGCGGTGATGACCTGTGCTGCTCCGTGATAGACAACTACCTGGATTACTTCGGCCGGGCCCTGTCTGCAATAATCAATATTCTGGATCCGGATGCGATTGTGTTGGGAGGGGGCATGTCAAATCTGCAAGGCCTGTATAGCGAAGGTGTCCATAGGGTTTCGAGATGCGTATTCAACGACGAACTGACGACGCCTGTGCTGTCGAACCTTCACGGCGACAGTTCCGGGGTGAGAGGCGCCGCCCGCTTGTGGCCGAACTCCGTGGCGCCACAGGCGACTTAACCCGGAAATCAGTACCTGCTGAATATCCCGATATTCCCGCTTTTGTCGAAACTCAGTACGTCATAACCTTTTGGCTCGATACTGGACATCCCCGGTGACATCTGGGGCATACCCGGTGCGGTAATTCCTACAATGTCCGGTTTTTCGTTGATAAGGCGCTGAATATCATCCACCGGGACATGGCCTTCGACCACATATCCGTCGATGATTGCCGTATGACAAGACATCAACCGCCCGTCGGTCAGCCCGAACTTCGTTTTGATATCTGTTATGGATTCTGTGTTGTGAGTCTCCACGCGAAAACCGTTGTCACGGAGATAGTCCACCCAACCGCCACAGCAGCCGCACGTGGGTGATTTGTAGACGGTAATGGTTTTCGACGAATCCGCCGCGTAGGCGCCCGGCGCGATCAGCAGCATCACAAAGATCAATCTTAGCCAGTTATTCATTGATAAAGCCTTCTTCGCACATAGGGTAATAATTGTAGTTGCTCTTCATTGCCCTGACCAGACACCATCCTATTCTGATTATTACAGGTCCTGCAGCGGACGTTCCCTGCCAGACCGGGGAGGTTGGGAGCCAGAAGTAGAAACCTGGGCACTGGTTTATTTTTAACCCGGCATCTGCATTAACTCCGACACCTCAAGTGACCCGCCAATATCAAGAAACGGGCAAGCTTTTGCAGCCTCCAGGGCCATCTCCATAGTATCAACATCAATTATGGTGTAACCAGACATTGAGGTTGTGCTTCCGGTGGTAACAGTACCGTCAGAATTTACTGTGCTCGTATTCTTAAAGGGGTTAGCAGGACTAACTGCTGAGTCGCCCAATGAAGATAACCAATCTTTGTATTTCGCGAAATGTTGCTTGCCTTCCTCCGGGCTGGATGGCTGATCTCCGCCCAGGTAAGTAATAATGTATTGAGCCATCTGTACATCTCCCTTCTTAAAAATTAAATTCTAATGTACTACAAAAAAACAAATGTATTTATAAAAATCACAGGTATCGATTGGATCATCCACATAAATAAAATCATTTTTGACAATGACACAGTTTATTTGCGGTCTGGAAACGGTAGTACCGAATTCGTTGCGTGATGGAAGTTAGCTGAATTTTCCAAATACGGTCGCAGACGACAAGGGCTACAGCGGTTCGAATTTCGCGATTGTCAACTTCGAGAGCGCTTCGGACGCCACGCCCTCGGGGGGTAACAGGTGGGAACACAGTTATTTCCGTGATGCGCCCACGGAGAGTTCGGATGTGGCCCTGATGCTGCGTGATGATCTCGATCCAGGTCCGCCCGGGCGCCCCCGTGAGCATATCGGGCGTAAGTTCTGGCGCTTTCCACCGGGCTATCCGGCCGTAGAAATGGCAGCAGGTGAGGAGATCTTCAAAGTAAGCGATTATCATGATTTTGATCAATAATCCTTCTTTTGTTTACCATACTGTCTCCCGATTTTTTCCAGCTGGAGTTTCGCCATGGCACATATCGTTATTCTTGGCGCAGGAATAGGCGGCGTGCCGGGCGCCTATGAACTACGAGGGGCATTGAGCAAAGAACATAAAGTGACTGTAGTCAATGCCACGGACTATTTTCAGTTTGTCTCATCCAACCCCTGGTTGGCTGTCGGCTGGCGTACCCGGGACAAGATTACGGTGCCTATAGGACGCTATCTCAACAAACACGGTATCGATTTTATTCCCAAACCGGTGGATGCAATCGACGCCCCAAATAACCTGCTCAAATTAACAGACGGTGAGTCTGTTGAATATGATTACCTGGCGATTATGACGGGCCCACGACTGGCCTTCGAGGAGGTGAAAGGCTCGGGACCGAATGGCGGCTACACCCAGTCAATTTGCGCGGTTGATCATGCTGAAAAGTCTTATGAAGATTTTAAGAAACTTGTTGCCGATCCTGGCCCGGTAATCGTTGGGCCGGCGCAGTTTGCCAGCTGTTTCGGCCCAGCCTATGAATATTCAGCCATTCTTGATACCGCACTCAAGAAAAAGAAAATCCGCAATAAAGTACCAATGACGTTTGTTACCAGTGAGCCCTATATTGGCCATCTCGGGCTGGGTGGTGTCGGGGACTCCAAGGGAATGCTGGAACATAAGTTCCGTAACCGTCACATCAACTGGATTACGAATGAAAAGGCTACGCGTGTGGAAGATGGCAAGATGTTTGTCGATCAAGTGGCTGAAAAGGGCGAGGTATGCAAACAACATGAACTCGCATTCAAACACGCAATGATGTTGCCTTCGTTTAAGGGCGTGGATGCTGTTGCCAGGGTTGAAGGTTTATGTAACCCCCGCGGGTTTGTCATTGTTGATGAACATCAACGTAGTCCGAAATATTCCAATATTTTTTTCTGCGGGTGTTTGTATTGCCATTCCACCGGTCGAAGCCACACAGGTACCACGGCAGATGCGGAAGCGACCTGGAATGCTTTCTGCCTGGCAGACCTTGGCAATAGCGGTGCCGCATTTATTGCAGTGCCACAGATACCACCGCGAAATATCACCTGGTTCAAAAAGGGCAAGTGGGTACACTGGGCCAAGATTGCATTTGAAAAATATTTTTTGCGCAAGATGAAGAAAAGCGTTTCCGAGCCGCTGTTTGAAAAGTTGGCATTGAAAATGATCGGTGTATCGCGGCTTCGACCCTAGGCCCCTAGCCGATATGGGAGACCCTGCTTTGACCGCGCATCAGCCACCGCGCCAGAGCAGGCAGCAGCAGGATCGCCCCCAGCATGTTCATCAAAAACATAAAGGTCAGCAATATCCCCATATCCGCCTGAAACTGCAGCGGTGAAAAAATCCAGGTGGCCACACCGGTAGCCAGAGCACAGCCGGTGAAGATGACGCCGAACCCGGCAATGCTCAGGGTCAGATTGTATGCCGCTTCGATACTGTAATCTTCTTTCAACAGGCTCTGGAACCGGCTGAATATATATATACCGTAGTCCACGCCTATACCGACGCCAAGGGCCACCACGGGCAAGGTATTTACTTTCAGTCCGATCTCCAGAATGCCCATCAGTGCGTATGTCAGCAGGGAAACCAGAGCCAGCGGAATGACGATGCACAAGGTCCCCGTAATGGATCGGAATGAAATGACACACAGGATAATGACAGCCAGATAAACGTATAACAGAATCGGGAACTGCGCAGCCTCCACAGCCTCGTTGGTTGCCGCCATGACCCCGACATTGCTGCCCGCCAACTTGTACCCCACATTTTCACTGCCGTAACTCGCGTTATATGTTTTTACATCCGCGACAATCCGCTTGATAGTTTCCGCCCTGTGATCCTTGGTGAATATTATGACCGGCATCACGCTGCAGTCCTTGTTGAGCAATCCACTGCTGGTATCGATGTGGCTGGTGGCCTGCACCAGGGCGTGCTGGTTCCTGGGCAGGACCCGCCACTTCAGGTCACCTTCGTTCCAGCCGGCATTGATGACCTTGGCGAACGTCGGCAGGGCCAGGACGGATTGCACACCCGGCACGTTGGACATATGCCATACAAATTCGTCGATCGCGTTCATGACATCATAATCGATACAACCTTCAGGTTTGGCCTCGGCAAAAACGGTCATCACGTCAACACCGATGGAGAACTTGTCGGTGATGGCCCGGGTATCGACATTGTATCGGGATTCTGGCCGCAACTCCGGCACGCCCTGGCGCAGATCACCGATCTCCACATCGGTGCCTTTGAACACGCCCAGAACCAGAAGCCCCCCCGACACCACCAACACGGCGATGGACCCCCTGGGCGTCGCCACCACTGACAGCATCCGCCAGAATTTGCCCATTTTCCGGGCGCGAGCCTCAAGTATTCTCCGGTATTGCTGTTCTCCTTTCATGTAGGAAAGAATCACAGGCAGCAGTACCAGGTTCGTAAACACAATTACGCCGACGCCTATGCTGGCAGTGATTGCCATCTCGCGGATGATGCCGATATCGATTTGCAGGATGGTGATAAAGCCTATGGTGTCGCTGGCCAGTGCAATGGAACCCGGCAACACCAGTCGTTCAAACGCCTTGCGGCAGCCTTGCTCGAAATCCGATCCCATATACACCTCGGCACGGGTGGCGCTGACCATCTGCATACCGTGACTCACCGCGATGGCAAATACCAGGAACGGCACCAGGATGGACATCGGGTCAAGCCCGAACCCCATTAACGGCAACAGACCAAGTTGCCAGATAACGGCCAGCAACGAGCACAACAGAATCGAGCCGGTAATCCTGCGCGAATGGGAATAGAGATAGACCAGCACGGCGGTGATGATGAACGCAATAAAAAAGAATAATATTACCCGTCCGGCACCATTGGTAATGTCACCGATGATCTTTGCAAATCCGATAATGCGGATATCTATCTCAACGGCCATGGATTCACTTTCGAACTTGCGCCTGATATCTTCGAGCAAACCCGCCACTTCGACGTAATCCAGCCGCTCCCCGGTGTTTGGATCGAATTCCAACAGTTCCGCGCTGATGATCGCGCCGCTGAAGTCATTGGCCACCAGGCGGCCCATAACTCCAGCTTTGATAATGTTTTCCCGGACCCTGGCCAGGCCGTCGTCCGTAGGGCTGAAATCGGCGGGCACTACATTACCGCCCGAGATGCCCCCCACCACCACTTCGGTAAAGCGGACGTTCGGCGTGAACAAGGACTTGACGCGACTGCGATCCACACCGGGCAGGAAGAATACCTCGTCGGTGGCCTTCTTCAGCGATTCGAAAAACTCTTTGCTGAAAATATCGCCGCGCCTGGCCATCATGGCGACCAGCACCCGGTTGGCGCCGCCGAACTCGTCGCTATAATCGACGAAGGTCTGCATGTAAGGATGTTCGAGGGGCAGGAGCTTGGTGAATCCAGCGTCAACCCTGAGTTGCACCGCAAACCAGGTCATGACCAGGGTTGCGATCCCAAACACGATCATTACCACCATGCGGTGATCGAAAATCAGGTTTTCCAGTCGCCGGACCATGCTACTGCAACTCATTCAAGGGCATTCGCAGCATACCACCGGACCCGAAGAAAAGTAGGTCGCCGCCCGGCAATTGAATGGCCGCCGAAATTCCCATGCGTCGCTGCAGTTGTGTGAGCCGGATTTCGGACAAGTCGCGGCTCGCAGTCAGTACGGAGCCTGCATAGCCGGTCACCAGCACACGGCCATCCCGGAGCACCAATGCGCTGGTGAACGTGGCTTGTGCACCGGTATCCTTTTGCTGCCAGCCTTCACCGTCGTCGTTCGAATAAAACAGCTTACCCTGCAGTCCAAATACCAGCACCCGGTCTTCCGGCAAGGGCAGGATGCCCATGAACGATCCGGCATAGGGCGATGGCAGGCGCAACCAGTTGGCTCCCCTGTCCCGGGAGCGATAGATGATGCCCGCCTCCGCCGCCATGTACCAACTGCCATTACCCGATACGGCAAAGTGATTGAGGTGATAATCGTCCGGGTAGGATTCTTCCCCGTCATCGGGCGTTGCGCTTTCTCCGAAGTCCGTTGCGATCAGATCACGGAGATCCCAATTACTCCCGCCATCGTGACTCTCCAGGTAGAAACCGTACGCACCCACTGCGATGGCGTGTTGCGGACTGAGAATGTAAGTATCCAGCAGCGGCCTCTCCTGCTCAGGCTCATGGTACACGCGCTGCCAACTGCGGCCGCCATCGAGCGTGCGCAGGATGGTGGCGTCATGGCCCACCGCAAATCCGAACCCGTCGGGGTGAAATACCACCGCAGTCAGCGTGGCGCGGGTCGGTACTGTAATCTGCTTCCAGCTGTTTCCCTGATCAACGGAGCGAAGAACATGGCCCCGCTCCCCTACAGCCACGATGGCCTCGCCGGAAATTGCTGCATCCAGCAACAACGAACGAGTTGCCAGCGGGGCAAGGACGGAGGATTGTGGCTGCTCCGATTCGGCGCCCTGCGCCGTGATGGCAATCAACAGCCCTGCTGCAACCAGCCCCCATTTCTCACCGGATTGACGAACCCGCCCTGAAACTTTGAATAAACAAGTATCCTTGAATCCACAAGGCCTTTTCTTCAGTCGGAAATACACACGGTTATTCCACTTCCTCAAAAAAGGCCTTGTGAATCCAAATCTCTGCGCGATCATCTCGCCACCCGGTGAGACATGGGGGCTAGCCCGTGAGAAATGCGGGCCAGTACTCTATCAGAGTGACGGTTGCGGATCGGTCCGTGGTTAACGTCGCCCTAATCTACGCAATGCCCCGGTCGTAAAATCCTGTGCTGTCAGGTCAACGGAGTAGTCGTAGGTAAACGACTCCTCGTTGTTCAGTCCAAGAGCCAGATACCTGCCGATCTGCAGGTCATAGTGAGCGTCTACGGTTGTCCATAGCGTAGGAACTTCGTAATAATTTATCGCGTGCCCCTCCGATACCCGCCACAACTGGTCCCGGTTATCGTACTGGTCGACGGCCAGCACCTGCCACGAATCTTCATCGATATAAAAAGTACGGCGCTTGTAGATGTGCCGGATACCCTCTTTCAGGGTAGCCTCGACCACCCAGACACGGTGCAGTTCGTAACGCAGGACTTCGGGGTTCATGTGCAGCGGTCTGATTATGTCCTTGTACTTGAGGTCACCGCTGTCCAGTTTATAAGCGTTGTAAGGTACATACATTTCCTTCTTGCCTACCAGTTCCCAGTTGTATCGTTCCGGGCTGCCGTTATACATGTCGAACTGGTCACTCGTCCTCAAACCATCCGCGGCCGTGCCCGGATTGTCGAATGCTATATTGGGGGCGCGCCGAACACGCCTCTGTCCGGGGTTATACAGCCATGCCATGCGATGCTGTTTATTCTGGTTCAGCGTCTCATGCGCCATCAGGATGGTGCCGGCAAGCCGCGCCGGGGCGAGCACTTTCTGTCTGAACATGATAATGACGTTGTTGAGCTCTGCTTCTACTGCCGTGGGCAGGTGGTAAGGGGCGAAATATGCGTCCTCCAGCATGACCATCGTATAGGTGCCTTTACGCGTAACCGGTGCCTGACCCAGCATCCTGCGCGCTCTTTCACCGCGAAAGCGAAGGATGTGGTTCCAGATCACTTCCAAGCCGTTCTGTGGGATCGGGAACGGTACGGATTTGATTGCACCCTTGACGCCGTTGCCGCCATCAGCCAGCTCTGCGCTTTTAGCATTTGCCCTGGTGGCTTCGTATACGTAGTCCGGGTATGACGCAGACCGCCTGGTGGGATACACATTCATTTTGAAGGTGTCGCCGTACTGCTCTAGAAGCGCCTTATGACCGGTGGTGAGTTTGTCCGCATACTCGCCCATATTGTCCCTGGTGATGGTAAAAGAGACCGCGTCATCGGCAAACGGATCGGAATGATGCCCCCCCGGACTGAAGTCCGGTGGCGCTGCCCGGATGCCACCCTCCCAGGAGGGTATGGTGCCATCGGCATTGCCCGCCATCTCCGCACCCATGGGAGTCAGCTCATTGCCGAGCCGCTGCGCCTGCTCGGCGGATACCGCCCCGAATACGGCGGCCGGGATCAACGACAAAAAGGCGGCCGCTAAGGTACTGAATACTTTGATTTTCATCATGTCATAAATCCCCATTCCGCCCTATATCGAATACTTGATCGTAAATGAGACGAAATCACGGTCATTGATCAAGTTGTGGCGGCCGGCGCCGAAGAAACTGGTATACCTGAGTTCCGTTATCCATTGATTTCGCAAGTTCGCGCCCAGGCCGAGACTGATAGCTTTGCGACCCTCGAGGAAATTTCCACCAGGCCCTGGTGTTATTCCGGATACGTCGTGGCGCCACGCGAAGGACGGGATCAAGGCCCACGGCCCGATGGCATTGTTATAGGTGAACCGGCCCCGTATCCGGTAACCCCAGGAGGTCGCGTCCGCAAATGCACTGTCGGGCTCGGTGGCCGGTTGTACCCCTGCCGCCGTGTGGGTCGGGTTGCCCGAGGTATAGGTACCCGGGGCTTCAAGGCGCAACGTCGATTTGGCGGGCATATTGTGTACGTGGGTCAAACCGATCTCACCGATCAGGGCAAATTGATTGGCGCGCAGCACCTGTGGAAATACATTGCTCGCGGTAAACTGGATCTGCGTCACATCACGTTCGATATATCCGGGAATGACGGCTCCAAAACCAACACCGCCGGGGGCGACCTGATTGGTACCGGCCAGTAGTGTGCCCAGACCGGGGCTGCCAGCCCCCGCCTCCGCAATGGCGAGCGGCGACAAAGCCGCATATAATAATTCCACATCATCGACCTGTAAGGGGGCGTCCAAATGGGTGGAAAGTTCCCCCTGCAGCGCCCAACCTGATGTCCCCATCTGTGTGTTGAAGCTGAGGCCCAGCATCTGGATATCTTCCGGGTACTCGATGAAGTACTCCGCACTGCCGGCATAGTCGCCGGAGGCCAGTCCGGTCGGTGTGCCCGCACGGGCACTGATGATCGGCAAGCGGCTGTGATAATTGACGAAATAAAAGCCCAGATCGGTATCGCCCCACTGCGGTACGAAAGTCCGGTAGGACACTCCATATTGTCCACCGTCTTCAGGGTCAACATTGTCCCCTCGGGGAACTGCAACCCCGACCGGCGAGGCCCCTATGCTGGCTGCCGCCGCGGCGCCGAAGGGCACGATGTCCGGCACCGAGCCGAATCCAAGCATCAGCTTGCTGCCGCCGTCGGTGGCAAGATCGTTGCTGCTGAAGTAGGACCCGGAGGGTTCCGGATCGGTTTCGTCCCATTCGTACTGATAGAACCCTTCCACCGACCCGTTGGCGCCGGCCCCGATACTACCCCACACCATGCCAACGGGTTGCAACGCGTTGCGCAATTCGGCGCCGGGCACCCTGATCTGGGTCACGTCGATGGGATTGATGATATTGATGCCATTCTGGATGAACGTGCTCTCACCCCAGCTCAGCACCTGCCGGCCGAGTCGCAACTCCGCCGGCGCATTGCCGACATCGAAAGACCCGAACAGGTAAGCATCCAGCAATCTGGCATCGCTGCCGATCAAGTCGAGCGCCGGGTCGGTGAGATCGATTTTCTCCCTGTTGCCGTCTTCGTTTTCAAAGTCATAGAAAGCAAGGCCACGGACGAACGCACCAAATCCTGCGGCGTGTTCGAGTTCCAGTTCGCTGGTCAACCTGACCCCGTTGCTGACGATGCCTTTGTCGTAGTTCAGATTGCCGTCGTCCCCGTTGACTGAAAACGCGCGCCCACCCAATGACCCGGGCGGCTGATCGCCATTGGGTAATGTGGTGGAAGTCAGCCCCAGAATGTCTTTGTCACGCCCCTGGACTCGTGAGGCGATGCCATAGGAAAGCGTGTTATCCCAATTACCGGACAGAGTTTCGTTGCCGAATTGAAAAGCAGCGGCAGGTACCGCTACCAGCGCACTCACGCCAATCGCACAAGCACACGACAATGCAGAAAAACCCGACCTTAGAAAACCACAATACTTGCTCATGTTCCCCCTGCAATTGGACGGCACCTAAGGGCACGGTCAACGGTTAGAATTTCTCGTCTTCTAACCTTGTCCTGATAAATACACTTTGTCAAGTTTTCAGGTATTGACATCATCCAGGACGGCCTGCTGCACTTCAGGTGAAAAGGCCATGGAAAGATGGCCTATGCCATTGAAGACCACTTCTCTGGCGCCCGGCAACTGCGCACTGTCCCGCGACACGACGATATTGTCATGAACACTG
>CAXMTM010000240.1:0-9383 GCA_964196385.1 Arenicellales bacterium | reverse complement strand
CGGCGATGCCGAGGGCGATGCCGACAATAGACAATATGCCGTGCCAGCGGTGTTTCAGGGTAAAGCGAATAGCCAGCCGGGCTTGCAGATTCACGATTGCCTGTAGGTTCAACATTGAAGCTCCCGCAATTGCAGGAAGCGATCCGCCTTGAGGGTGACTTCGGTGCTGTGTGTGGCCACCACCAGGGTGGTTTTCTGCCGTTTCTGCAGGCGTTGCAGAAGCTCGAGCGTCGTGCTCTCGGTGGGCGCATCCAGGTTGCCGGTGGGCTCGTCGGCGAGTACTAGCGGCGGGTCGTGCGCAATGGCGCGTGCGATGGCGACTCGCTGTTGTTCACCACCACTCAGACGATCCGGATAGCTGCCGCCACGATCGGCCAGGCCGATATTTTCGAGCAGCATGGAAACCCGGGCATCGAGTTCTTCCTCACGACCATTCAATTCCAGGCCCAGTCCGATATTTTCGGCCACGGTCAAGATGGGGATCAGACTGAAAAACTGGAAAACGAAACCGATGTTTTTGCGCCGAAACAGTGTCCTTTTATGTTCACTCATGGCGCTTATCCCGACCCCGCCAACCTCGACGGCCCCGGAATCGGGCAAGTCCAGCCCGGCGATAATGTTGAGCAGCGTGGATTTGCCCGAACCGCTCGAGCCCTGAATGGCCACAAACTCACCGGCATCGATGTTCAAAGTCACCGATTTCAGAACCGGTCTTGTTGCGCCGCCCTCCTGATATGATTTGCAAACATCTTTAAGGGCTATCATTGTATAGGCTCAGGTATAGATTAACTGCAAGTGTAGAGCGTTGACTTTATTAATCACACTGATAGTTTGTACGGCGCTGGTCGTTCTGCTGCGAACGGGGCTCCCCGGCCGTGCGGCAGTCGGTAGCGGTGAGTCGCAGCCCCCCCCTGAGCCACCACTTCGGTCTCCACAATCCACAATTCGGATCGGTACTTACAATATTCACGGTGGCAAAGGTACGGATGGAATGCGCGATCTGTCCAGGGCTGCAAAGGTGGTTCAGGCCGCGGACCTCGTTGCATTGCAGGAAGTCCACAGCGATAGTTGGGGCGCCAACCAGGCGCAACAACTCGCCGCGGATCTGAGTGTGGGGTGGATATTTGCGCCGACGCTGAGACGCTGGCGCCGAAACTATCGCGGCAACGGATTACTCACAACCATGGTCGTATCACACTGGCAAACATATCACTTGCCGAATGTAGAGGGTCGACGTTTTCGGGTCTACACCGTTGCCCGTACCACGCTGGGGGACACTGACATATCGGTTTTATTTACCCATCTCCATACGCGTAAAGGGCGAGAGCAACAACTAAAGGTCGTGCTGGAGCACTTTGCACACTTGCCGGTTCCGGCGGTTCTTGTCGGCGATCTGAACTCAAAACCCGGTGATGCGGTATTGGCGCGATACCTTCCCGTGGATCATGTCGATGCCATCAGCCTCGTGCTTGGGGGCAGGGATGAAGCCGGCCGTGTTGACTGGATACTGACCCGGGGCCTCGAAATTACCGCAGGGGATTCTGTCGGGAAGGGTGTTTCAGACCACCCCTACTACTGGGTCGAGGCACGGGTATGAAACGCTGACCCCGCGATCACTACCTCGTCAGCCAGGTGTTTGAGACGGACCAGCAGGATTTCCACGCCTTTTCTGTAAACGCGTTGCAGAGCCTCACCGTATTCGGGATCGATCTGCCAGGCGGGTTCGAAAAATCTGCCCTCTGGCCGGTTCAGCGCGAACAGGATTATCCCTCTGAATCCGAGGTTGACCGCTTCCGCCAGCAATTCGAGATGTTTGCGCCCGCGTTCGGTGACCGCATCAGGAAACGAGATCGTCTCACCGCATATCAACGTTGTGTTCTTGACCTCGACATAGGTCTCACGCCGGTTGCCCCCGGTGAGCAGTATGTCGAAGCGGGAATTTGCATAGCCGGACACGTGAAAAGCGGGTTCTCTTCGAATCCGGTCGTAGCCGCCAAGCTGTGGAATGTCCCCACTGGTGATCGCTGAAGCGATAATGTGATTGACCCTTCCGGTATTGACGCCGATCCAGCCCTGTCCCATGTCCACGCGCTCCAGGGTCCAGGCCAGTTTTCGCTTCGGGTTGTCGCTGTGGCTGAGCTGGACCGGAGCTCCCGGCTCCCAACAGGTCGACATCGCTCCTGTGTTCGGACAGTGGGCCGTGACCCTGCGTCCGTCGAGCAGTTCGATGTCCGCCAGAAAGCGCTTGTACCTGTTGAGGATTATCCCATCAGTCAGGGGTGGCAGCGTGTACACCGACGGTCAACTCGAATCAGTGGATTTACTCTTGCGGGTTTCGATTGCGGTGAACCGAACGAATGGCATCGATATATGGGTCGCAGGCGCGCTGCTCCCTGACAAAGCAGTATGCTTCGTCCAGGTTCATGTTCTGGTGCCAGGCCAGGTATCCGATCACCGCGGCGGGTGCCCGGCACACGCCCGCCGTACAGTGGACATACACGCGATGATCGACACTGATCAACCGATCCAGAAGTGTTGCAGCAACTTCCAGCTTTTGCTCCAGATTTTCAGGAGAAAAATCGGTGATGGGCCATCTTTGGCACAGCATGTCCCGCTCGAGGTAGCCTTTTTCTATCTTTTGCCAGTCTATGCCAAGCGCTATAAAATCATCGTCGGTCTGCAGGTTCAGGACCGCGGTAATTTTTGGGCCGGATTTCAAACGGTCCAAATCCACCGGGTTTTGCGGGTATGTACCGATGTATAGTTGCGGGTTGATCCGGCTCAGATTTATCACTTATTGCTACTCAACGGGAGTTTTTGAAAGCATAACAGGAGCGCATTATAAAGATTATTAAGGAATACAGGGAGATGCCTCATCGTTAAGCAAGTTCTCTATAATGTCGTGCGAGACAACTGTAACTGGCTATGCACGGTCTTTTGGGGTTAATCCGTTGCCTCGAGTAACGGCTGCAGGTGTGGCCAGACATTGTCGAGCAGGATCGATTGGGCTGCCGCATTCGGGTGTACACCGTCCATCTGCATGAGTTCGGGAACCGTTGCCACCCCCTCCATCAAAAACGGCACCAGTGTAGTGTTGTAATGTTGTGCCAATTCCGGGTAGATTCGCTCAAACTGACCGACGTAGGCCGGACCGTAGTTTGGCGGCAGCCGCATTCCGGCAAGGACGATCCGTGCCCCCATGGCCTGAATATTTTCCATCATTGAGCCCAGATTTTCCCGTATCATCTGCACCGGTTGTGCCCGGAGCCCGTCGTTGCCGCCCAGTTCCACGATAACGATTCGGGGCCGATGGGTGTCAAGCGTGGGCGCCAGACGTGTCAGGCCGCTGCTCGTGGTATCCCCCGCTATACTGGCATTCACCACTCGGTGGGGGTAGCCGTTTTGTATGAGAAGCCGCTGCAACAAACTCACCCAGCCCTGGTCTACTGCCACACCAAAAGCGGAACTCAGGCTGTCGCCCAGCACCAGGATCACGGGGGGTGTGGCGCCGTGGCTGCCGCCGCCTATAAATATGCACAGTATCAGCAGGAGTCTGATCTTCATGAGCGAGGTCGATAGAGTAGTAGTGGATAGAGCACCAGTACAGGCGCAGGGCCTGGTAAAAAGGGTCAGCAGTCCGGAAGGAACGCTGACCATATTGAACGGTGTGTCATTGTCCATTCTAGCAGGTGAGGCGGTGGCCGTTGTAGGCGTATCCGGGTCCGGAAAGTCTACTTTGCTGGGCCTGCTGGCGGGACTGGACGTGCCGACGTCGGGCTCGGTCCGGCTCAATGATGTCGATATATTCGCGCTGGATGAGGACGGGCGGGCGCAGGTCCGTGCCGCCGGGGTCGGGTTTGTATTTCAGTCATTTCAGCTTCTGCCGAGCCTGACCGCTCTCGAGAATGTGATGCTGCCACTGGAATTGGCCGGCCGCCAGGTCCCTGAGCGTGCGGCGCAGCTGGAACTTGCGCGTGTGGGTCTGGATCAACGCTTGCACCACTATCCGTCGCAATTGTCCGGCGGAGAACAGCAGCGTGTGGCCATTGCCAGGGCTTATGTCACCAAACCCCGGGTGCTTTTTGCCGATGAACCGACCGGCAATCTCGACGCCGCCACCAGCCACAAAATCGTTGATCTGTTGTTCTCCCTGAATGCGGAGTATGGCACCACACTGGTGCTGGTGACTCACAATCCGGAACTGGGGGAGCGCTGCCAGCGCCGCCTGGAGCTGGACGGCGGCGAATTGACCGGATGCGGATGAGCAACAGGTTGAATATTTGGGCTATCGCATGGAGATCGCTGCGCCGTGAATGGCGGGCAGGCGATCTACGCATCGTGGCCTTTGCACTGATCGTCGCTACCGCAGCAGTGGTGTCGGTGGCTGCATTTGGCGATCGCCTGGGCCAGACCCTGGCGCGACAAGGCAGCGAGTTACTGGGCGCGGATCTGGTGGTACACGTTCAGTCTCCACCCAGGGCGGAATGGATCACCCGGGCCAATGAGATTGGTCTGGGCCACGCCCTGACCGTCAGCTTCAGAAGTGTGGTGGTGGCTGAAGAGTTGACCCAGCTGGTGGAAATCAAGGCTGTGGAATTGGGTTATCCGCTGCGTGGAACCTTGCGCATCGCCGACTCCCCCGGCTCCCGGGACCGTCCTGCCGAAGGTATTCCCGAGCGGGGCGAGGTCTGGGTGGATGCACAGTTGCTCAATCAACTCCGGCTTGATCCAGGGGGGCGGATGGACCTGGGCACGCGGCAGTTTTCAGCGACCCGGCTGGTAACCCTTGAGCCTGACCGCGGCGGGGTGGCGTTTACACTGGCCCCCAGACTGATACTGAACCTGGATGATCTGGCCTCCACCGGGTTGGTGCAGCCGGGCAGCCTGGTTCACTACCACTGGCTGGTGGCGGGATCCCAGGGTCAGTTACGGATGTTCAGGCAATGGTTACTGGAGCAAGGTGTTTTGAAGACAGACATAAAAGACGCCAACGACGCGCAACCCCGATTTCGGATCGCCCTGGAACGCGGCGAACGATTTCTCCTGCTGGCGACACTGGTCAGCGTCCTGTTGGCTGGAATGGCGATCGCCCGGTCTGTTCGCCACTACGCCCAGCGTCAATGGGACAACGCCGCTCTGATGCGCTGTTTCGGAGCCCAGCAACGGGACATTACGGCCATCTACGTTACGCAACTGTTGATATTGGCGGTAGGCGCAAGCCTGATCGGGGCGATGATCGGGCTGGCCTGCCAGCAGGTTCTGGTGGTCGTCCTGTCGGATCTCGTCGCCGGCGAACTGCCGCTGCCGACATGGCGGCCGGTGTTTCTCGGTGTGACACTGGGGGTGGTCACAGTATTGGGATTCGGCCTGCCGCCATTGCTGCGATTGAAAGATGTCCCGCCCCTGCGTGTGATCCGCCGGGACCTGAGTGTGTTACCTGTTGGTGCGCGACTGGTTTACGGTGCGGCTTTCATTACGTTCACTATTCTGGTGGCCTGGGCCGCCCAACAATTCTCATTGACGCTTTGGGTGGTGGGTGGCACCGTGGCGACCATACTGGTGTTGAGCGGTGCCAGCTTCCTGTCGATCAGGATACTTGGCCGGGTTCGTAGTAATGTAGGCGCGACCTGGCGTTTCGGAATCGCGGCCATCGCCCGCCATGCCGGCTCCAGTACCAGCCAGATTGTGGCCCTGGGGGTCGGGGTTATGGCGATACTGCTGTTGACCATGGTGCGCAGCGATCTCTGGGAGCAGTGGCAGGTCAGCCTGCCGCCGGACACCCCAAATCACTTTCTGATCAACATCCAGCCCGATCAACTCGGTGACGTGGAAGTTTTTTTCGCACAGCACGAGTTGCCACCGCCAACGTTGACACCGATCGTGCGAGCGAGACTGGTCAGCATCAATGGCCGTAGTGTGGACCCGGACGACTTCGAGGATGAATTTGCCAGGCGACAGGTGCAGCGAGCGGCCAATTTGTCCTGGGTAGAGACGCCCCAGGCAGATAATAAAGTGGTGAAAGGCCAGTGGTGGTCACCTCAGCAGTTTGGCGCGGCACTACTTTCGGTGGAGCGTGGTTACGCTGAAGCGCTGGCTCTTGATCTGGGTGACGAACTCACTTATCGCATCGCGGACCGGGAACTGACGGTGAAGGTTTCCAGTTTTCGATCGGTCGGCTGGGAATCTTTCCGGCCCAACTTCTTCCTGCTTGTGCCGCCCGGGTTGTTGCAGAATTTCCCGGTGAGTTATATCACCAGCCTGCATCTGCCGCGCCGGCAGAATGACAAGCTGACGGAGGTGATCAAGCGATTCCCCAACGTCACTGATATCGACGTCGATGCGTTGCTGGAACAGGTCAGGCGTGTTGTAGACAAAGTCAACACTGCTCTGCAGTTCATTTTTATATTTACGCTGGTCGCCGGAATCATGGTTATGTGGGCCGCACTGAATACTACCCGCTCCGAGCGGCGCAAGGAGATTGCCGTGTTGCGTGCGCTGGGAGCCCGAAAACGGGATCTTCGCTCCGGGCTGGTTGCGGAGTTCATCGTGCTCGGCGCCCTGGCGGGTCTGGCAGGGGCATCCGCCGCTGCATTGGTGAGCTACGGGTTATCCCGCTTTATATTCGAACTGCCCTACTCGGGTAACATCATGCTGTGGGTGACCGGTGTATTGATGGCGGTCGTGCTGGTGGTCAGCGCCAGTTTGATGGCCATCCGATCGGACCTGAACGCGCCGCCGTGGCAAACCCTGAGGGATTCCGATTAGCACGACAAGCGCACCTGGAAGGGCAGTACTCCAAGGCGAAATATAATCACTTTCAGTCATCCTTTTGTTGGGTCACCGCCGTGGAAAACTTCGCAGCGGCAAGCAGAGCTATCAACCCGGCGCAGGATGCGCCAACGGCTATCCAGATCACCAGATCGTAGCCGCCGAACTCCCAGGCCAGGGCGGCTATTGTGGGCGACGCCGCTGTTGCGGCCAGGAAGGGGACGGCGAGCAGCCCCGAAACCAGGCCAAAGTTCATGCGACCGAGCAGATCCGCGATCAGGGTCGGCCGCACAATACTGGTTACGCCGTATCCCGCACCGTGGAGCAATACAAATATCACTAGAAGCATCGGGATAGCCCCCGATCCCAGCAGCGCGGCCGCGGCGGCGCCCATGGCCAGGAAACAGACTACGGCGATGCGCAGTATGGTCACGTGTCTTTCCGCCGCCATCATCGCCAGGCGCCCGGCGACCTGCATGGGCCCAATCATGGACGCGGCCAGCACAGCGGTTTCCGCGCCCACGCCGTGCTCATCCAGCAGCGGCAGCAAGTGCGTGATCAACAGGCCGTGATCCAGGGCGATCATGGCAAATGAGAGCGCCAGCAGCCAGAAAGTGACCTGGTGCATTACCCTGAGCGTTTCCGCCGGGCGGTGGCTCGCCGGAGCATGGCTGCCGTGCGAATGATGCTCGGCGTTCCGGCAGCCGAGCCAGATCAGGGGCACCGCAACACAAGCAACGACCAGGGCCAGAACCAGTACGGTTCCCCGCCAGCTCATGACGGTCAGCAGGGCGTGGGTGCCCGGGAAAGCGACGGTACCGGCGAATCCGGCAACCAGGGTGACCAGGGTAATGGCCTGCCGCGTTCTGGTTCCCATCACCCTGGTGAGGAACGCAAAACAGGCTTCATAAAGTGAACCGGCCATAGCCATACCAATCAGCACCCAGATGACGTAGAACTGCCACAACTGGGTAATGGTCGACAGCAGTGCAAGTAAAACTGCACCGAGCAGCGCGCTACACGTAAATACGTACCGGCCCTGATTGCGGTCTATAAGCCTGCCCATGAACGGAGCCGAAATTGCCGACACGGCCAGCGCCAGTGTGAAGGCGCCGGACAGCTCGGTCTTGCTCCAGCCGAGATCACGCTCCCACTCCAGCAGCAGCGCGGGAAAAGAATAGAACATCGCGGCCCACACAAATGTCTCCGCTATGGCAAGGGGCCATACGACACGGCGAAATGAGTGGATAGTCCGCATTTCTCACCGAGTGGCGAGATGATCACGCAGAGAATTGGATTCAAAAGGCACTACTTCAGTCGAAATGTGTATTTCCGACTGAAGGAAATGTCTTGTGGATTCAAAGATACTTGTTTATTCAAATATTCAGGGAGGGCTCGTCAATCCGGCGAGAAATGGGGGCTTGTGGAGGGCGTCCCGAACGGAACCGTATTCAAGGGGATAATATAAAGCTGGCTTTTTTACCCTTCATGTTATTACCCGAAGGGTCCAGGATAGAGTACTCGATCAGGGTAAGTTTCAGTTCGGCAACATCAAAGGTGACCCCGGTCGCGGTTCCGCTGATGTTTTGTTTGGGGGTCTGTTCATGAAATCTGATCGGGTCTCCTGTCGCCCCGATCTTCAACGGCAGGCCGTTTTGACTGGTAATGACGATCGAATCGGCCTCGATAATCAGGTTGGCGACAATGACGGTTGCGTTGCCTTTGTAGGTAATGACGTTATTCTCATCGTCGACCACAACGTCATCCGCGTTAATCGAGTACAAGTCGGTCGATGTGCTCTGGGCCGACGTGTTCTGGGCCGTTGCGCACAAGCACAGCAACATCAGCGAAGTAAAAATACCGTATTTCATAAACAGGGATGATCGACGTTACATCAATCGCTGGATTGTAACACTCTGATAACACACGCGTAGGAGCGGCTCCTTCGCCGCGATTCAATAGATCAGGGGCTAGTTCAGCGTATAGACCTCGGTTTGCGGGTAAAACGCATACCATGCGAACCAGAATGCAATGGTGGAGGGGATCTCCAGGCCTTTGTCATCCAATACACGACCGGTGCGGTTGGTTGCATCGAATTCAATCTGCAGGTCGGATCCATTGACTGAATCGCTGATCAGGTTTTTACCTTTGGATAATTCAGCGAACGGGTACGCCTTCATGCTGCCGTCGATATTGATTCCGATCACCAGTTCCTTTGGATGGTATTTCGGGTTTTTATTCTTAACCGGAAAAAATATATTGGCGCTGGTCCCGTAACCGCCATAGGGAGATCTGGAGTAGTCTCGTGAATGGCCGGTCCGGGTCGACAGGACCAGGGTGTCCGGATGACGAGTGCGCCAATCTCGCCAAGTCGTGTGGGCCATAGGTAATTGCTCCAGGCCCTGGCCCTTCATCGGGCCACTCACGGATTGCCGCATGACCTGACTCCACAGCGATTCGCTCTCCCGGTCGTAGAGCAGAACGTCGCTGTTATACAACAAACCTGACACACCGAATTTTCGGGATTTGCCATCTACCCTGGCATCGAACGCCATTCCCGTTCCACACAGCGGGCAGTAACTTACTACCACGTCCTCTTTACCGAAGGAATCATT
>CAXMTM010000239.1:0-3459 GCA_964196385.1 Arenicellales bacterium | reverse complement strand
GGCAGCCGTCGTGGGCGATGATACGCGTGACTGACGAAATCCAGCCGCCCAACGCGCCGGCCGAGTTCCGCGATCCGCTCATCATCCACATCCCACACCGACATACCGTTTGCGCCGAAACCCAGCTTGTAGTGATTGGGTACGGCACCAATTCTTCTTATCACGCCGGTATCCAGCATATGCTGAAAGCGCTGCCGGACCAGGTCGACCTCCACTCCCAGCCGATCCGCCAGGGCGTGGTAAGGCCTCGGGGTCAGAGGCAGCCCTTGCTGGGTCGCCACCACGATCCTGCGATCGAGTTTCGTTAATTCGTCCACCGTGCTCACCGCATCACCCTGACACCTTTTTTATAGGTTGAATCGCCGCGATTACTAAACATTGAAGTGCAGTCCAATATAATATTCTTCCAGTTTAGGGAATTCGTATACCGGCAGTGCGGTTTTCTCCTCAATACCGGCGACGGCTTCAGCAATGCCCTGCCGGGACTCCGTGGCCACAACGAACCACATATTGAACCGGTGGTCCCGCTCATAATTGTGCGCTACCTGGGGCCAGGAATTGACCTGTTCGGCAACCTCCTCAAAGCGCACTGCGGGAACACACATGGCACACAGTGTGAAACTACCTCCCATTTTCTCTACATTGAACAATGGGCCAAACCGCGACAGCCGCCCGTCTTCCAGCATGGCCTGCAATCTCGATATGAGCTCGTCCTCGGTGCAATCCAGTCTGGCTGCCATCTCCTCATACGGGTGATCACACAACGGCAGCCCACCCTGCATTCCGTTAATAATGCTACGGTCCAGGTTATCCACAGGCGACGACACGGGTTTTGCCCTGTTCCTGATCGACATGGTGGCGGTAATATGCCCCCCTCTGTTTGAAACGACGGCCGCTGAACAATACGTCGTTTTGAATATGCTGGAGATCGAATTCTTCCACCAGCCGTTCAATCTGGTCCACCACGTCGTTTCGATTCTTGCCGTGGATCATACAAAACAAATTATAGGGCCAGTGCGGTAACCGCCGCGGGCGGCGATAGCACAGTGTAATGTATGGAATTTCAGCCAGACGCTTGCCAAGCACATCGACTTCGCCATCGGGAACGTCCCACACGCACATTGCATTTGCACGGTACCCAAGCTCATGGTGTCGAACCACCACCCCAAATCGCTTGATGGCGCCGCTACGAAGCATGTTGCCAATCAGCTTGCGCACAATGACTTCGGACACGCCGGTTTGTGACCCGATTTCGGCGTACGGGGTTGGTGATAAAGGCAGGCCGGCCTGCAGGGCGGATATCAAATCCTTAGCGGGCCTGGTGCGCAATGACTTTATTGCAACAGAGTCCGTTTGGTCCGGTACGAGTTCTGCCGGGGGCGACGGCACGGCGTCACTGAAATCAATGTCAAATCCCAGGTTTATGTAGTAGTCCCGCAGTAGTGGCAAAGACATGACTTTCAATCCCGTCTCTCGCTCAATCTCGGCCAGCACGGCATCGCGTCGCTCCGGCGTGGCTGTGTTTACCACGAACCATAAATTGAAATGGTGCTCGCGTTCATAGTTGTGATTGACCTCCGCGAACGAACTGATGTAACCGGCAACCGCTAACAGCCTGGGCTCAGGTACGGCCACTGCCGCCAACGTGCTGGCGCCGATCGTGTTGGGGCGAAAAACCGGCCCTACCCGGCTGACCACACCGGATTCCATGAACTTCTTCAATAGAGCCAGAACCGTGCCTTCATCGGTGCCGAGTTGCTGCGCGATGATCCCGAACGGGTTGTGCCTCAACGGGAATTCCCTTTGGTAGTCATTCAGCAGAGCACGTTCCAGTTCGCTTAACATTACAAACCGATCCGATGGGCTCTGCTGCTGAAAAATATACCGCTTGGTTTGACCGCGGATAACGCTGTAATCTGCTCGAAAGTGGAGGTGTCGTATACAATTACACGGTCATCATCACGCACGGACACCCACACATGTTCGCCCCGTGGAGTAAACTCCATATGCAGCACCGCCGGGCCTGGTTTCAGGGTATTTATCAGTTGCAGGGACTCGGTGTCGATAACCTGAACAGTGTCGTTATCCGGCAACGCAAAATTTACCCAGACCTGGCGGCCGCCGGGCTGCGCCATTACAAAAATCGGTTGACCGTGCACGGGAATCCGCCCTTTTTCGGTCCAATCCGTGCTGTCGATTACCAAAACCTCGTGGCGGCCGACCGCCGGAACGAACGCGAGGTTGCCCGCCATGGCCCAACCTTCCAGGTGTGGCATCTTGTACACCGGCAGCTTCTCCTGCCCGCGCCCATAATCCGGCAGGATCCGGGTCGTTCCACGCTCGAGGTGCCACAGATCGAGCATAGCCATACCATCTTCACCGAACAGCCCCGCGATGTAAAAACGGCCGTCCGGCGTCAATAGTGCGTCATAAGGCAACTTGCCTACGTCAGTGAACCTGGTCAAAACCGGTTGCTCCGGTTGTTTGACGTCGGCCACCCAGATCTCTCCCGCATCGTACAGACTGAACACGAATCGATCGCCCGGTGCATCCACCAGACCCACCACCTTTGACCGATCCGAACCGTTGCCGTGTACGGCGGGGATCTCGGCCACAAGTTGCATCGAAACGGCATCGAAAATATTGACGCCGCCCGGCTCGTAGTTGGACACCGCAATCAGCCTTCCATCCTGAGAAATGGCGCCACCGATGCTGTTGCCGGATTGAATTACACGTTTGACTATGGCTCCTTTGAGCAGGTCGACCTTGGTCAATCCACCGTCTCGGCCGAAAATGTAGGCATAGCGACCGTCGCGAGAGTACACGGCCGAGGCATGGGACAGATCGCCCAGCCCGGATACCGAAGCCAGTTGAGTATTGCCGGTGTGCTCTATGACTAGCACGCGGCCGTCCGCGCGCTCTACGATGATTCCCATATCGCCGGTACCGCGCAGATGGGTACACGCCGACAGCAGTATCAATCCGGCAAGGATGAAAATCCTGTAGTGCAGGGTCATGGTGAAGGGATTCCGCTGCGCAACTGCGTGACCAGCCAGTGGATTTCATTATCAGTGAGAATCCCACGCCAGGGCGGCATGGGTGTCCCCGGGTGACCGTCGCGGACGGTGAGATAGAGATATTCGGCGGGCCTGGCGGCCATGGCCTCCCGGGTCAAGGCCGGTCCCAGGCCACCTTTCAAAGTCATGCCATGGCAGGAACCGCAGTCGTGCCGCAGCAACCGCAACAATTCATCCCTCCGCTCAGTATCGATCAGCGTGGGCGGACCGGCCGCTGCGGCAAACGACAACTGTGACAATATCAGCAGGGCCGGAATCACCGGTCAACCCTGCCACTCCACCACATGTACGATCCCCTGCATACCGCGGTGGTCATGAGTTTCGCACATATAACGGTTGGTCTTCAATGAACTGGAACCAGTTCAGTTCGTTGGCCAGCAAC
>CAXMTM010000238.1:0-5815 GCA_964196385.1 Arenicellales bacterium | reverse complement strand
GGTATACGTAAGACACCATCACAGATTGAGCTACGTCGCGTTACAGCAAGCGCAGAAATCCCGTGATGATCTCACTATCGAGTGGGGGCAGTTGCTTCTGGAGCAGAGTACCTGGGCGATCCACAACCGCGTGGAAACCGAAGCAAACCGAAAACTGGAAATGGTGGCTCCCGAGCCGGACCGGATCGTTGTAATCGGGGCACAGTGATGACCGACGACCAGACGCCCGCGGTGAAACCACCCCAACGATACTTTGTACGCCAGTATATTTTACTGGCTTTGTTGTTTTTGGGATTTGCCGCATTGACTGCACGCGCAGGTTATTTGCAGGTAGTCATGACGGACTACCTGCAAGCACAGGGCGACGCTCGCTATGAACGTGTGGTCGAAACCAAGGCCAACCGTGGATTGATCATCGACCGGCAAGGCGAGGTTCTGGCGGTTAGTACACCGGTCGACTCCGTTTGGGCCCACCCTCCCACGTTGCTCTATGAGGGTCATTCATGGCATAGGCTTGCCGAACTGCTGCAAATGTCGGAGTCTTCGCTGAGGGCATTGGCAACGGCTCAGCAAGACCGTGAGTTCGTGTACCTGAAACGACACTTGTCCCCGCCGTTGGCGCAACAGGTCATTGATCTCGACATCCCCGGCGTAGGATTACGCCGCGAATACCGTCGTTACTATCCGGCCGGTCCGGTGTTTGGACAGATCCTGGGTTTTACCGATATAGATGATGTCGGCCAGGAAGGCCTCGAGCGCGCGTATAACGGCCAATTATCGGGGCAGTCGGGCAAGGCTCGTGTCCTGCGTGATCGGGTCGGTCACATCGTCGAATCAATGGAACTGATCAATCCCGCGGTTGACGGTGAAGATCTGGCCATTACCCTCGATTCGCGTATTCAGTATCTGGCTTACCGCCACCTCAGCGCCGCAGTCAAAGAACACCAGGCAAAAAGCGGATCCGTGGTGGTGATCGATGTCTCCAACGGCGATGTTCTGGCCATGGTCAACCAGCCAAAATTCAACCCCAACAACCGTCAGGATCGAAAGCCGGACAAGTTCCGCAACAGGGCAGTGACCGATGTGTTCGAGCCGGGATCAACGGTCAAGCCGTTCACCATTGCCATGGCGTTGCAGTCACAACTACTGCTGCCGGACACCCGCATCGATACCACACCCGGTGTCCTTCGCATCGGCAGGAATCGTGTCCGTGACCACCATGATTACGGCTTGTTGACAGTGTCCAGGGTGATCATGAAATCGAGCAACGTCGGTGCTGCAAAGATCGCCATGATGTCCGCACCAGAAGAGTTGCTGGGTGTGCTCAGGAGCGCAGGTTTCGGGACCCGTACCAGCGTCGGTTTTCCCGGTGAGGTGGCGGGTATGGTGCCGACACGCAAATTAAAACAGTTCGAGCACGCCACACTTTCATTTGGTTACGGCTTGTCATCGACCACCATACAGTTGGCCCGGGCCTATAGCGCACTGGCAAACGGTGGTCGCTTGTTGTCGCCGCGGCTGGTCAAAAACCACCTGCCGGAGGCTACGCGGGAAGTGTTCCGGCCTAAGATCGCAAAACAGATCCGTAACATGCTGGAGATGGCGGTAAGCGAACAGGGTACGGGCGCCACCGCCCGGGTCGCGCGTTATCGAATTGCCGGCAAGACCGGTACCACCAAAATGATCATCGACGGCAAGTATGCGCAAGACAGGTACCGGTCCCTGTTCGCCGGCTACGGTCCGGCAAGCAACCCTCGTCTGGTCATGGTGGTGGTGATCAATGATCCCCGCGGCGAACAATATTACGGTGGCAAGGTGGCCGCTCCGGTTTTTTCCAGGGTAATGTCCGGTGCGCTGCGTTTGTTGAATGTGCCGCCCGACCGCGACCCCGCCGAACAAAAAGAGGGCGCGGCATGAATACGGTCAAAACCCTCGGCCGGATTCTCGGCGATCTGCTGTTCGACATCGAATTGCGGGATGTCGCTATCGATGGTTTGAGTATCGACAGCCGCCAGTGCGGCAGGGGCGACCTGTTCTTCGCTTATCCGGGCGTTGCCGTTGATGGCAGAGATCACATCTCCGAGGCCATCGAACGCGGCGTCTCAGCGGTCGTTTATGAGGCCGGTGACGCGGACATTCCGGCTATCTCGACAGTCCCGCTGCTCGCGGTCAATGGGCTGCGCGAAAAAGTGGGCATCATCGCGGAGCGATTTTTCGACCACCCGGGCCGGGATCTGTTTATCATCGGCATCACCGGTACCAACGGTAAGACCAGCTGTGCCCACCTGTTGGCCCAGGCATTTCAAAGACTCAACGTGCGTGCCGCCCTTATCGGTACACTGGGCTGGGGTTTCGTGCACGAATTGCAGAAGGTCCCCCTGACCACACCCGATGCCGTGTCCTTACACCGCATACTGCGTGACATCCGGGCACTCGGCGCGACCCACGTGTGCATGGAAGTATCCTCACACGCGCTGGCGCAGGGCCGCGTGTCGGGGGTATCGTTCGACGCCGCCCTGTTTACCAATCTTAGCCACGACCACCTGGATTATCATAACGATTTTGCCGGTTATGGCGCGGCCAAGGAACTATTGTTCGAATTTCCCGCCTTGCGTTTCGCCGTCATCAACCGGGACGATAATTTCGGCCGGGAACTGGCGTCCCGCGTCACTGTGCCCACCTGGACCTATGGCCTCTGCGCCGGTGACGTGACGGCAGGCAAGATTGAGGCCGGCGTTTCCGGGTTGGACCTCGAATTGAAATCAAACGCAGGACCCATCAAAACCCACGCCGCATTGGTGGGGCGAATCAATGTGCATAACGTGCTGGCGGTAGCGGCGGTTTTACTGGCCGATGGCAGCACGGCGGCGATGGCCGCGGAAGCCATCGATCACCTTGCCCCCGTACCCGGACGCATGGAGCTTTTCCAGAAAGCCGGAAGCGGCGGACCATCCGTGGTGGTGGACTATGCCCATTCACCGGATGCCCTTGAACGGTCGCTGTCTTCTATTCGGGAGCACTGCAACGGACGGGTTTGGTGTGTGTTCGGTTGCGGCGGTGACCGTGACCGCGCAAAACGTCCGCTGATGGGCGCCATCGCCGAACGACTGGCCGACGAGGTGATCGTCACCGACGACAACCCAAGACACGAGGCGCCCGGCGACATTACCGATGAGATCGTCGCCGGCATGGCCGTGCCGCCTACGGTCATCAATGACCGGGTGCAGGCCATCCGCTGGGTGATAAGCCATGCTCAAAGGCAGGATTGGGTCCTTATCGCAGGCAAGGGCCACGAGGATGCGCAGCAGGTGGGTGATGATTTTCTGGCCATGGACGATCGCTCCATCGTAACTGGCTGTCTGGATACCGCTGCGTGATGGGCCTCAGTGAAATGGCACAGGCGCTGGGCGGTGAACTTCACGGATCCGACGTTGTATTCACCGGGGTGTGCACCGACACGCGTCTGATCCGGGACGGCGAATTGTTCGTGGCCATTGAAGGGCCTAATTTCGACGGTCACGTGTTCGTGCCTGAAGCCGGGAACAAGAAGGCGGTTGCGGCGCTGGTCAGCCACACGGTAGCGTCGGACCTGCCTCAGGTCACGGTGAAGGACACACGTCTGGGTCTGGGTACGCTGGCCGGGTATTGGCGGGATAAATTTGATTGCCCGATCATCGCGGTGACCGGCAGTAACGGCAAGACCACAGTCAAGGAAATGATCGGCGACATCCTCCACAACAGTGGTGCCGTGCTGGTCAGTACGGGAAATCTGAACAATGATATCGGGCTGCCCCTGGTATTGTGCAGGTTGAAGGAGGAGCACCACTGTGCGGTGGTTGAAATGGGGATGAACCACGCCGGTGAGATCAACTATCTGTCCGGGCTTGCCAAGCCCCAGGTAGCGGTGATCACCAACGCGGCGCCGGCCCACCTCGAGGGACTCGGCAGTGTCGAAGCCGTGGCGGAGGCCAAGGCCGAGATTTTCGACGGTCTGGCCCCGGACGGTGTCGCCGTAATCAATGCGGACGATACCTTTGCTCCCCTGTGGCGCCGCCGCGTGCGCGGCCACAAGTGCATCACCTTCGGCATCGGGCAACCCGCCAACGTAACCATCGATCATTTGAACTTCACCGGCATGGGCAGTGCCTTTACGTTGTATACCCCCATAGGGGTTTGTAACATCACGTTGTCTCTGCCGGGCAGGCACAACGTCATGAATGCACTGGCCGCCGCCGCCGCCGCCATTGCAGTGGGCGTTGATCTGGATCAGATACAACGCGGCCTGGATTCGGCGGTGCCGGTATCCGGCAGGCTGCAGACCCGCGCCGGCCACAACGGCTCGACGGTGATCGATGACACTTACAACGCAAACCCGAAGTCCATGTTGGCGGCCGTGCATGTGCTTGCGGTATCCCCGGGGCTAAAGATCCTGGTGGTTGGCGACATGAAGGAACTGGGTGGCGCGGCCCAGACCCTGCACACCGAAGTCGGTGTGCAGGCGAAACATGCAGGCATCGACAAGTTGCTGACTTTCGGCACTTTGAGCCGGTACGCCGCGGAAGGATTTGGCGAAGGCGCATTACATTTCGAAAACAAAACCGAGTTGATCGAATCGTTGGAGCCCCTTCTCGATGCCCATACCACGGTTCTGATCAAAGGTTCCCGCGGTGTACGCATGGAAGAGGTGGCGCAGGCAATAACCACCGACAGCGTGACACATTGATGTTGCTCTACCTGTTTGACATTCTGGCGCGCGAATACACCGCCTTCAATGTTTTCAGATATCTGACCCTGCGGGGAATCTGCGGCGTGTTGACCTCGTTGTCGATCTGTTTCGTGCTGGGACCGGTGATGATCCGCAAGCTCAGCTACCATCAGATCGGCCAGACCGTCAGACAGGACGGGCCGCCGACGCACTTCGACAAGGTGGGCACACCGACTATGGGGGGTGCGCTCATCCTGGTTTCCGTGTTGTTGTCCACCTTGTTGTGGGCGGATCTGTCCAATCGATTCATCTGGGTGGTGTTGTTTACGTGTTTGTCATTCGGTGTTATCGGCTGGATCGACGATTACAGGAAACTGGTTGACAAGAACCCACGTGGGATCGGCGCGAGCAACAAGTTTCTGTGGCAAAGCATCTGCGGGCTGTGTGCGGCAGTGTTTTTATACTTCAGCGCGCAGTCGCCCGCCGAAATTTCCCTGATAGTCCCGATATTCAAGGATGTCGCTATCTATCTCGGCCCGTTTTTCATCGTTTTGACCTATCTGGTGATCGTCGGTACGAGCAACGCGGTCAATTTGACCGACGGGCTGGACGGACTGGCGATCCTGCCCTGCGTGCTGGTTGCCGGTGGGCTGGGCATTTTTGCCTATGTTACGGGCCACAGCGTATTCGCACCGTATCTGGCCATACCCTATATCCCCGGCAGTGGTGAGGTGCTGGTTTTCTGTGCCGCACTGGTCGGCGCCGGACTGGGTTTTCTGTGGTTCAACACCTACCCGGCGCAGGTGTTTATGGGCGACATCGGCGCACTTTCCCTGGGCGCGTCGCTGGGGGTGATTGCCGTAGTGGTCCGGCAGGAGATCGCATTCCTGATCATGGGAGGTATTTTCGTCATCGAAACCGCCTCGGTGATCCTGCAGGTGGCTTCCTACAAGCTGTTCGGAAAGCGCATCTTCAGGATGGCGCCGCTGCACCACCACTTCGAACTCAAGGGCTGGCCCGAGCCCAGGGTCAGCGTGCGGTTCTGGATCCTCAGCCTGATCCTGGTGCTGATCGGCCTGGCGACCTTGAAAATCAGATAGCCATGATACT
>CAXMTM010000237.1:0-7310 GCA_964196385.1 Arenicellales bacterium | reverse complement strand
ATCGATACGCGGCAATCCAGACCCGGAGATTGCGATCCCATCCAGGCCCCGCCGTTGTACTTTACGCACCATTTCTGTTTCACCACCGAGCACTCCACCCGCATAAATTCGCAACTCGATCTGATCGTTGGAAAGCTCGAGCCATTTTTGACGAAGCTCGAGCATGGCATCGTGCCAGGCCGAGCCCTCGGGTGCAATGGTGCCGAATTTAATGATGGTTCGGTTCGCTGGCACGGCGGCGCTACTGACGATAACCAGGAAAAACATGAGTAACAGCCCTTTGTATATGTTATCTGGCTTCATTGCTTTCATTGTCAGATGAACCTGGTTGGTATTATAGAAACAAATCGTCAATGCGGTTTAGCAACCATATCGCGCGCCGTTGGGCAATGGCATTCATCAAACGATGCCTGGGATCAGCATTTGGTTTCACCGCCAGCGCCGTTTCCAGCAGGGATTGGAACTCCTGCCGATTTTGATTTGATACGGATACCGCTTCAGCCAAAGCCACAAAAAGACTCGCCCGCTCACCGTTCGACAATTCAAGCGCTCGGGTGTAGTGTTGGCGAAGAACTGACTCTCTGGCACGAGTGCGCTGAGCGGCGGCCCACACGATCTTGAATTCGTGCAATGCTCCGCGTTCCCATGCCTCATCCAAAGTCAGACCACGATCCAGCATGGCCTCTGCTTCGGGCAGCCTGGCAAGCATTGCGGGATCATTTTTAGCGACCGAGATCGCCAATCCCAATGCCGCCGCGGACCAATATAGAAAGGGTACGTCGCTTTCACTGAACGACACCGGTATTTGCAAGACTGCTTGTACAGGGTCTGCCAGTAATGTCTTGTCGAAACCAGGGCTTGATAGATTTAAAGCGCGTATACCATAGGCCAGCCCTCGCAAGTAAAATTTTCTGGCTCGCCGGCGCAGTGCACGTGCATTTTCGAAGTCGACCAGACTTGCGAGTTCCGCTTCGTAATGAATATAGGCATAGGCATAGAGAACATACCCGCGGCTGGCAGTGAGTAGAAGGCCTCGGTGGTCGGGCGATTCGACCAGCAGGCTTTCAACGAGTTTGAGACTGAACGGCAATGCCTCGCCAATAAAAATGATGTCATCATCGCTTTCATAAACGGAGCCACCCTCGGCAAGCATGTCGCCAACGGCATTGATCGCGTAGCGTTTTGGCGAACACGCTGAGATAAACACAACGAAGATGGCAATGGTGATGACTAATACGGGTAATCTTCTCATCCGAAATCTGTGGCTCCCGCCTTTGGTTTATTTTTCGTTATATACGTTCCGGCGCTGGCCGCCCGCGAGCCTGGCGGCGCAACGTAACTGACCACCGGCACGCGGCTGCTCAGAATCTTGTGGATGATGTCGCGCATCGAGGTATCCAGTCCACCTGGGGTATTCATACGCAGAATGACCACCACCGCGCCAGAGATTTCAGCGGCCTCAATGCCGCGCACGACGAAATCGCTGGATGCCGGTCCAATTATCCCTTCCAGTTCCAGTACTACCGCCAGCCCTGAGTGGTACTCCTCCGCGGCCGGCACACTGGCCGTAATCAGCCCAAATCCTGCTACCCAAATCAGGAATCTGGTGTTGAGGGAGAATCTTCGTTGAGAAATCGCCATTTATATACTTAAAACCATACTCCGACCGTCGCACTGTGGATTACTGAATTTGGGCGCGCCCGCTGCGTTTGAGCTATAACTCGCCGATACAATGGTCAGCGCGACAATGATACTCGTTTTTGCGGTAAATCGTTCATCAAGCACGCTACTTGTACCACGCGTGTGGTTGGCCGCGCGATGATTCAAGCGTCTACCATCCATGGTTACTTATTTCGTTAATTCTTGACTTGGATTAAATCATTTGTCTGGTGGTTTGGTAGATTCAATGGTCAATATTTTACACACCATGTACACGCCCCAACAGGCGAGGAGATTGATCATGTCTGTAGCAAAAGTCATTGAAATCAGCGCGGAATCCAAGAAAAGCTTCGAGGACGCCATTCAAAAAGGAGTAAAAACTGCTGCTAAAACCGTACATAACGTTAAGGGCGCATGGGTCAAGGAACAACAGGTCGTGGTAGATGGAGACGAAATCGTAAAATATCGAGTAGATATGAAAGTCACATTTATCCTGGATTAACTTGGCAGGTCCGACTGAGGGCTTTTAGGAAGGCACCAAATCATGGGGTGCTTCGAAGCACTCAGGTCATCGTTAATTTGGACGTCTCATCTCCGAGTTCCAGCCATAAGCGGCCCCGGGACTCCGTATATCGGAGTCCCGAAGGCATCTTTTTGCCAGGATTCAGTAACAACGCCGCATGCTGATTCAATGGCCGCAATTACCTATATCGAAGGATGCTTATGGAACTGATGATCACCCGGGTTGAGGGCGCCCCGGTCGGTACACGACCGGTTGAATGCGTATAGAGCAGAAATAGCACTACACCATACATATTCAATATGTCACAGGCTTGGTCACGAACACCTTGGTCGGAGTCCTGTCAGATTTACTGGTGACTTCGGCAGGGTTTCGCCGCCCAGCGAAGCGTGAGCACCTTCACGTTCATGCTCAAACTTAGTGATGTACGCTACATCGGATGAATACCACAAAAAGGAGCATTACAGGTGTTGTTTTATTTTTTTCCTTATCCTGCTACGCTGTTGCCATGAACACGGGTTTCGTCTTTCACCCCGACTATATCCTGCACGACCCCGGAGCGGGCCACCCGGAGCGTCCCGCACGACTGGAATCGATCATGGCACATCTGAAGGACACGGGCCTGCTCGATGACCTGACCCGCATCGCCCCGGAACCGGCCGACGAAAAATGGCTGCTCCTGGTCCATACCGTGGCGCATATCAAAAACCTGGAACGATCTGCCGCCAAGGCACCGATTCATCTCGATCCGGATACTGCGATGTCCGAACAAAGTTATCGCGTGGCCAGGCTGGCGACCGGCGGTGCCCTGGCCGCGGTTGACCGGGTCATGGACGGCAGCATCGAAAATGCCTTCGTTGCGGTGCGCCCACCCGGCCACCACGCGCTGCCGGACAGAGCCATGGGTTTCTGTCTTATCAATAATGTGGCAGTGGCCGCACGCTATGTGCAGCAGAAATATGGGCTGGAGCGGGTGTTGATCGTGGACTGGGACGTGCACCACGGCAACGGCACGCAAGAAATATTTTATGCCGATCCTTCCGTGTTCTATTTCAGCACCCATCAATGGCCGTACTACCCCGGCAGCGGCGCCGCAACCGAAACCGGTTCCGGTGAGGGTGTCGGCACCACATTGAATGTACCGCTGGCGAGCGGCGATGGCGATAGGGAAATTGTCAGCGCTTTTACGGACAAGCTGCTGCCGGCGGCAGAGGCGTTTCGCCCTGAGTTTGTGTTTATCTCCGCGGGGTTTGACGCCCATCGAGATGACCCTCTGGCCGGGCTTGAAGTCACCGCAGCCGGTTACCGTGAACTGACCCGGATCGTCGTGGATGTCGCCACCCGGTTTGCCCATGGCCGGCTCGTTTCGCTGCTCGAGGGAGGGTATGAATTGAACGCACTGTCGCGCTCAGTCGAAGCCCACCTGAGACAATTGTCCGAGTGAGGATTGCGGGCTAAGATTCCTTTTCTGGAAAAACTCAACCCTTCGGAAAAACAACCGCAGCCAGGCCGTACAGGATAATTGCGGCGAGTATCACCACTGTGAAGCCGAAATGGATCGCGAGCAGCGTTGCGAGCACCGCGCTCACTACGGAAGCACAACCGTTGATCGCCCACGCCCAGGGTACCAGGTATTGGGCCGATTCACCCAGTCTGTTCAATGCCTGTGGAAAGGGCATGCCCATGCACAAGCCGAGGGGTGCGATGAGTACTGCGGCAATGGCAATTTTGACAGCGACTGGTGCCGCCAACAGTGCTGCGAAGGCAAAGTCAAGAAACAGAATGTAGGCGACCCCGAGGACGGCGATAGCCGCTATGGCATAGTGCACACTCTGCTGTGCGCCGAAGTGAGTCGCCATGTTGGCCGAGAGAGCGCTGCCGAGCCCGGCAAAAACCAGGAAGGCAGTGAGTACTACCGCGACGGCATAAATAGGGTGATGTAAAAACAGTATAAACTTCTGAATAAAGGCGATCTCGAGGAACAAAAAGGCGAGCCCGATTAGAAAGAAGTATGAGAGCACCCGCTTGCGAATATGTTTAGCGGGCGACTGTCCACGGAATCGCAACCAGGCAAGCGGCAGTATAATGAATGCCACACTCGCCAGCAGTGCCTGTGCCAGTGTGGCGATCAGCATCAGATAACCGGCATCGAGTAACGGTGTGCCTCCCCTGCCACGGAGCGCCAGCACCTCCGGCAGCGTGGACCATTTGAAGAAATGAAAGAAATAGGGTCGATCATCCGTGGCCGGCCGAACAGTGTATTTGTAGTTCTCCACAAAGGTATCGCGACCCTCACCCAGCAGGGCACGCGCGCTATTGTAAAAATACGGGCTGTGCAGCACGTTATAACGGTTCGCCTCCGCTTCGGACATGCCGGGATACCAGGCAAGATCGAAGGACCGCCGCGTACAGAATTCGCGCGCCAGAGCAATTTCGCCGGATGTAATGGGGCTATTCTTGACCAGCAGGGTGCTGGTCTGCAGGCCACGGATCAGAATCAGGTGTTTTGCGGGCTCGGCAACCCCCAGGGCGGCCAAGGCGTCCACGGCGGTTGCGAACATCTTCAGAGTGTCCCGTGGCGGCAGTTTGATCCAGCGCGTAATTGCCACGTAGCCGTCGGGCGACAGGTGTTCGAGGTAGGAACGCAGAGCCTCCACGGTATATAAATAACCCTCGCTCAACGCGTACAAGCCTGCCGAAGACGCCGCAAAGGAGTCCGTCAGCGACAGTTCAATCAGGTCATAAGAGGTAGCCTGATCCGCCCCGGCCAGAAATTCTCGTGCTTCCGCTGCGTGCACATGTACCCCTTCCGAATCGTAGAGGTGCCCGCTGAATGGGCCGTAGTCCTCCCGCACCAGATCCAGCATCTGCGGATTCAATTCTACTGCATCGATATGCCCTGCCTGGTAACGCAGCGCCTGCAATACTTCGGCACCCCCGCCTGCACCGAGGATCAGAACGCGCTGCGGATCTGCTATCTCGAACGGTAGCGACGAGGTGAGGTACTCCAGGTGCGATAGTTCGCCCGGATCGCCGCTCCATCGTGTAATCGCGGTCATGTTGTCCGCATCGACAAACACGCCAACCTGTGCGGGCGGTTCCGTCGTTGCATTGAGGCTCAACCCCGGAACGTGACGCAGGGGGATCACGGGGCTCTCTACGACCTGCAGCAAGCCCAGCGGGCTCGATTTCTGGTTTACGACCCGTGTCCCGCCTATCCGCAGAGTCTGGCTGAGGCTCTTGTATTGAGATACCAGCGGTGCGGAATATTTGACCGGGAGTGCCCACACAATGAGTGCGAACAGCGCCAGCACAGCGACTATCGCCCGTGACCGCAGGTGCAACTCGATCCAGCCCACAGCAGCGGCGATTACACCGCTGATGGCGAGCACACGGAGAGCCTCGGCCGGAGACAGCAGATACAGCAGACCGATTGTACCTGCACCGCCGAGACCCGCCCCGACAAGGTCGGCGGCGTAGACTCGTGTCACTTGGGTTTTGTATTTAATCAGTGCCAGCCCGAGCCCATTGGCGGCGAAAAAGAAGGGCAGCGCAAGTAGTAAATAGATCAGCAGCAGTCCCCACCACTGACCCGGATCCCACAGCACCTCCTCCGGGTTGAACGGTATGCGTTGGGCAATCGCAAAGCTGATTAGCGCGGTGACACCGAACAAGCCCAGATTTACTACATAAGCCTTCCCGAAAGAACGCAGCAGGCGCTCGCGGGCCAGCACAAGGAAGCTTCCGCTCACCCCGAAGCCCAGCAGCGCCAGACTAATAGCCATGTAGGCAAAGTGATGCCACTGGCTGATCGAGAATAACCGCATCAACAGGATTTCATAAGCCAGTGCCGCGGCAGACACGAGTCCGACCGAAATCAGCGGCGCACCGGAGGGAAGGTGTCCGCAGGCTCCTGGCCGGGTCAGTCGTGGCCTCCAGTCAGAGGGACAAACCGTACCGGCAGGATCTGGCGGGCCGTCACCCCGCCATCGACATCTTTTTCCACCAGCACGAGGTGCTGGGTCATAAAATTGCTGCCCACTGGAATAATCATACGCCCTCCCGGCTTGAGTTGGCGCAGCAACGGCGGCGGGACGTGGCCGGCCGCTGCGGCAACCACGATCGAGTCAAAGGGCGCCGCACTCTCCCACCCATAGTAGCCATCGCCGATACGCACATCTACGTTGTCATAGCCCAGGCGCGCCAGGTCTCTCCGGGCTCTTGATCCCAGTTCTTCGATAATTTCTATGGTATGAACCCTGGCGACGAGCCCAGCCAGTATCGCGGCCTGGTAGCCGGAACCTGTGCCGACTTCGAGCACTTTGTGTCCCGGCATGGGTTCGAGCAGATGCGTCATCAAGGCCACGATGTACGGTTGCGAAATCGTCTGACCGTAGCCGATCGCCAGCGGCCGGTTCTCATAGGCGTCGGGCCGCACATCCCCGGGCACGAGTTCGTGCCGCGGCACGGTTTCCATCGCGTTCATCACGCGCGGATCCAGCTCGTCTGTGCCGATGTAACTGCTGGTCAGTCCGACATCCGCTTCGATCTCGCTGACCATCGCCTTTCGCGCTGCAGCGTAGTCATTTTCCGCCAGCACTTGCGGCACGGGCATCAAAACGACCAGGAGAAATAGCGCAGATTTGCGACTAAAATGCCTCCAGTGGACAGAAAGTTTCATTTCATTGGGCGGAATATACAGTATTATATTGTCATGCATGTGTGGTACTTGCCGATGGTAACGGTGCTTGATTAGCCAGCCCTTGATACGGATCAACCAAAGCGCATGCTCCAGGTGTTATAAAAACATTCTATGTCGGAGCCACCCCTGAACGCACACGATCAAAAAGGTTTGCGTAATCAACGGGTCGCGTCGATCGTTGTCGCGGCCCCTGCCGGTCACCTGAGTGCACTGGCCGAACTTGGGCATCAGGCCGATGAAGTTTATTGCGCCAACATGCGTGATGGATTGCATTTTGCGGTGGCCAATGCGTATGCGTATTGGTCGGATGTCAGCGAGGATGAAGTTAAGACCATTCTGAGCGCATTTCAAAATCGGGCACCTGGGGAACCAGCATCATCCGGGGAATGACGAAATCCGACCAGGCCCGCTGGGAACATTTCGACCACG
>CAXMTM010000236.1:0-10554 GCA_964196385.1 Arenicellales bacterium | reverse complement strand
GTTGTTGTAGAAATTGATCATCCGGGCCGTGTCGGGCAGTTCCTCCAACAACAACTCCAGCGCTGCTGCCGGCAGCGAGGCCTCCCCGTTCAGTTCGAGCACGGTAGCATGGGGACGCGCGAGTTCGCCGAGAACCTGTCTCCCGGTGTCGCCGGCAAGATCAAGTCCGCGTTCCATCAGGCGCAGCAACAGCGCACGGCGACTATCGGAGTCTGCATCTTCCCAGGGAACGGTGATGCCGGCCCGGGGGCACACAGCGGGGGCCGCTGCTGCCGCGGAAAAAGCGGCCATGACCGCCCCCGGTATGCACAACCACATGGCCAGGGCCAGCCCTGGCCTGCTACCGATATTACGCGCCCAGCACCTCGACAATGGATTCATGCAGAATCTCGACAATCCGGTCGAGTTGGGCGGAGCTGGTGATCATGGGCGGGGCCAGACAGAATACATCGCCGCGGGTACGGCTGAACAAGCCGCGCCTGGCACATGCATCGTGTACTTTGATGCCGATCTTTTCAGGGGCGGCAAATTCCTCCTTGGATTGTTTGTCCCTGACGATCTCAACGGCGCACATCAGGCCCAGTCCCCGCACGTCTCCGACATGCGGATGGTTTGATAACGCCGCGCTCAGACCACTCAACAGGTATTTTCCCTTTGCCTTTGCCTGCCCGACGAAATCCTCCTTTTCGATGATGTCCAGCATGGCAAGCGCAACACGGCATCCCACCGGGTGTGCGCTGTATGTGTAGGCGTGCATCAACACTTGCTCACCACTGTTGATAACTTCCGCCACCTTGTCGCTCATGCCGACACCGCCCAGCGGGAAGTGCCCCGAGGTAACCGCTTTGGCAAATTGAAAGGTGTCCGGCTCGATGCCCCAGTGCTCAAGGCCAAACATCGTCCCGGTGCGGGCGAAGCCGGTAATGACTTCGTCGGCGACCAGAAGCACGTCGTACTGGTCGCAGATTTCCCGGATACGGGGAAAGTAATCGTCCTGGGGCAGAATCACCCCGCCGGCCCCCTGTACAGGCTCGGCGATGAACATGGCAACGGTGTCCGGCCCCTCCCGCAGTATGGCCTTTTCCAATTCATTGGCGGCTGCAATCCCCTGGCTCTCCCCTGCCGGGGCCTCATAACGGTATGGGTAGGGAGAAGGAATGTGGACAAAACCGGGCACGCGGGGCTCGAACATCGGCCAATAGCTGCTGATGCCGGTAGCGCACATGGCTGCCAGGGTTACGCCATGGTAGCCCCAAATGCGCGAAATCACCTTGGTTTTGTCCGGTTTGCCCATGAGCTTCCAGTAGTAGCGCGCAATTTTGAAATTTGTATCGCTGGCTTCACCTCCGCCGGAGGTGAAATAGAAGTGATTGATCGACGGATAAGCAATTTCCGACAGCCGCTCCCCGAGTTCGATGGCGGCGGGATTGGAGCTGCCGGCGTAGCCGGAGGCGAAGCCCATGGTTTGCATCTGATCGTATGCCGCCCTGGCCAGTTCCTCACGCCCGTTTCCCGCGGAGTTGCACCACAATCCCGACAAGCCGTCGAGGTATTCCTTGCCGTTTGCATCTGTCAGAATTGCACCCTTTCCGCCGACCCACACGACGCCGTTCTTGTTGGCTGCCGGGTTGTGCAGCGGGTGGATCAGGTGCTTCTGATCTCGCGCCAGCAACTGGCTTTGCGCGTTGTTCGTTGTCATGTCCGATTTCTCCTGAGGCTCGACAGGGCCGCTATGGTAGTGCTTTACGCTCGTGGCGGCCAGCGCATTCCCACCCCGCGGCAATACGGGTTCGTTCCTGCTTTGGGATTTGCAAAATATGTAATACTCTGGCCGCGGGTTTGATCCGGGGCTGTCGAATGATCATTGAAATTTATACACGGGGCGCCTGCCAGTACAGCGCGGCAGCGAAAAGGCTGCTGGAGAAACGGCAACAACCGTATAAGGAAGTTGAAATGACCGACGTTCAGGCGAAGGATATGGTGGAACGAACAGAGCAGAGCACAACGCCAATTGTTTTTGTAGACGACAACCATATCGGCGGCTTCGACGAACTGGTCGAGCTGGATCAGGACGGAAAACTGTGAACAGTACTTCAGACTCTGGCGGTCCCTGAGCAGTTTGTTATTATCGCGATATGGATGTCTCCTCAATCCTCGACCCCCTCAATGAGCCTCAGCGCGAAGCAGTAGGTGCCCCGGCCGGGCCCTTGCTGGTGCTGGCCGGTGCCGGCAGTGGCAAGACCCGTGTGCTCACCCACCGGGTGACCTGGCTGGTACAGGCTATTCAGGTCTCGCCGTTGTCTATTCTCGCGGTCACGTTTACCAACAAGGCCGCCCAGGAAATGCGCAGGCGCATCGAGCACATGCTGGGTTACCCGGTGCAAGGCATGTGGATGGGCACGTTTCACGGCATTGCGCACAGGCTGCTTCGCGCACACTGGCAAGAAGCAGGGTTGCAACAAGGCTTTCAAATCCTGGACAGCGGCGACCAGTTAAGGCTGATAAAGCGGGCCCTCAGAGAACTGGGCCTCGACGAGGGTTACTGGCCGCCAAAACAGATTCAGTGGTACATCAACGGTCACAAGGAAGAGGGCCGCAGGCCGCAGCACATAGAGGAGGCCGGGGATACACAACAGCGAGAACTGGTGCACATATACCGGACCTACGAAGAGTTGTGCCGGCGATTTTCACTGGTGGATTTTTCGGAGTTGCTGTTGCGTGCGTACGAGCTGATCAGCAACAACGAACCCTTGCGCCGGCGTTACCAGCGACGCTTCCAGCACATCCTGGTGGACGAGTTCCAGGACACCAACGCGATCCAGTATGCATGGCTCAGGTTGTGTGCGGCCGCACACAATAACATCTTCGTCGTTGGCGATGACGACCAGTCGATTTATGGATGGCGGGGCGCACGGGTCGAAAACATACTGCAATTCGAAAAAGATTTCCCGGGAACCACAGTGATCAGGTTGGAGCAGAATTACCGCTCCACCGCCAACATCCTGAACGCCGCCAACGCCATTATCGACTTCAATCAGGGGCGGTTGGGTAAAAACCTCTGGACCAGCGGCGACGGCGGGGAGCCGGTAAAGTTGTACGTGGCCTACAACGAGATAGATGAGGCGCGGTTTGTGGTGGATCGCATACAGAGCTGGGTAGACGCGGGCAATTCCCGCAACCAGACCGCGATCTTATATCGTTCCAATGCGCAATCGAGGACCTTCGAGGAAGTTCTCTTGCGCGCGGATATTCCCTACAAGGTCTACGGTGGGTTACGGTTTTTTGAACGGGCCGAGATCAAGGACGCATTGGCTTATCTCAGGCTTATAACGAGCCGTCAGGACGATCCATCATTCGAACGAATCGTGAATACGCCGACCCGTGGCATTGGCAACCGCACCCTGGAGCAGATTCGTGACCACGCAAAAATAAACCAGGTGTCCATGTGGGATGCGGCCCGTGTACTTATCCACCAGCGGGAGCTGTCCTCTCGCGCCCTGTCCGCCCTTGTTTCCTTTGTCGATCTCATTGAGCAGTTGGCGGACGCCAGCCGCGGTCAACCGCTGGCCGATCAGGTGGAGTTGATGTTGCAACGCAGCGGGCTGGTGGCGCACTTCGCAAAAGAAAAAGGGGAAAAGGCGCAGGCGCGCATAGAAAACCTCGAGGAACTGATTACCGCGACGCGCAACTACGAACAAAACGACGAAGAGGGGCAGGACCCCCTGTCCGCCTTCCTGTCCCATGCCGCCCTGGAAGCAGGAGAGGGCCAGGGGGAAGCGTGGGAGGACTGCGTGCAGCTGATGAGCTTGCATTCCGCCAAGGGCCTGGAGTTTCCCCTCGTGTTTCTCACCGGAATGGAGGAAGGGCTGTTCCCGCACCAGCGCTCGATGCAGGAGGCCGGCCGGCTGGAAGAAGAGCGCCGACTATGTTACGTGGGCATGACCCGGGCGATGCAGCTACTGTACATCAGTTATGCTGAGGTGCGTCGGTTGCATGGCCGCGAGACCTACGGCGCCCCATCACGATTTCTGAGAGAAATTCCGGGCGACATGTTGTCGGAAGTTCGGGCCGGGCTGTCCCGGGTCGGCGACAGCTGGCCTGAATCCGGTGGGCGCGGCAAGTTGGATGACCCCGTCCAGCTGGGTGGCCGGGTCCGTCACAACTCGTTCGGGGATGGCGTGGTGCTGGGCGTAGAGGGGCGTGGAGAGCACGCCCGGGTGCAGGTAAATTTTGAATCCGTTGGCAACAAATGGCTGGTGCTGGCTTACGCCAACCTTGAAACGCTTTAAAACTCGCCGGCATATCTCACCGGACTGTTGAGTTTTTGCCGGTGCGGAACAGTAAATATGGGCTAGACTCTACTCTTAACTGAATCAAAGACAGGCCATTGTGATCAAACCAGTATTTGGAAAGGTTTTGCTTTATTACGGTACGGCGGCGTTTATTGTAGTTTTGACGGTATTACTGCTGGCCCCGGTAATAGCCGGAGATTCTGTTACCTCACTGGCTTTCAGCGTGCTGCAGGCAGGGGTAATTGCAACGATTCTCGGCATAATCCAGGCATATTTCTACGGATACAAGCCGGCTCCGGACCGGGAAACTTCAGGCTCCGGACCTTTGGGGGCCGTCCATCGGACCGATATAGACCCTCTGACACTCACACTCAATCAGCGCGGGCTAACGGTAAAACTGCTCGAGTTAATGGCTCTTGGAGAGCGTTACGGCAACAATATTGCGATGGCGATCATTAGCATCGATCATTTGGATGAGGTGGCGGAAAAATACAGTCGCCCGGTGGCCGACAAAGCACTGCTTGCCATCGCCAGCGAATTGACGGACAGTCTGCGTATGCCGGACGTGCTGGGACGCTGGGCTGATGACCAGTTTATTGCCGTACTGCCGGAAACGAACCTGCATGGGGCACAACAAATTGGCGAGCGTCTCAGAGAAGCAGTATCTCGTGCGCAGTTCGAGGGCAAGCGCGGTCTGGTGTTAACGCTTACCGCAAGTATCGGTGTTACGGTGTTTCGCATGGGGGACGATCTGCATAACCTGCTGTCACGGGCAACACGGGCGATGAACGCGGCCAAAAGTCAGGGTTGCGACCGCGTACGCACCGACCTGGCTGCATAGGGGGAGCCTGTCCGAGCGGGCGACCGTCACCGAAGCCGTAACGACCCAGGTCCTCGCCAAAGTAGATGCTGAGGATTTTCTAGCCCGCGTTTATCATGGCCGGTCCGAGTGTTTCAGGGGTTTTCGTCGCACTTCCATGACGCCATTTTTGCCCCTCGTTCGCCGGGCAGAAACCAGCGCGCCCCCTGGGTGAATTCGCTGACGGGCTCCTTCTTGTTTTTCCAGCTGACGGCGATTTCCGTTCCGGCCTCGCAGGCCTTTTTCGAATACAAGGTACAGGTTTCGAACCCGATCTGTGCGACCCGGTAGATCCGGCGTTTGGTGATCAGGTTGTGGCACCCGGGTTCATCGGTATTTCGCACCATGGACACCCGCCGTTGTTGCAGCAGTTTGTTGGCCGTGTACAACCTGAGATCAGCGGCCGCCGCCCAATCACTCGCAATCAGACAAACCGCGAGGATCCATGTGGTTATGAACAGGGATTTCCAGGCCATAACGTCAACTAACGTTGGCGCACCGGAAAAGTAACAGGCGCATTTCTCAACCGAACTATCCACCAATGCTTGAAAACTCCACAACCCGGGGTGGGGTCCGCACAGGGATGGCGGGGCCCCTGGCGGGATCACCGGAAGCGGTATTCTATTACCAGCGGCCCAGCCTCCACTTTGGCAGGTTCACTTCATCGGACAAGCCCTCGTTCGTACGCTCGATTTGCTTGTCGTCGCGCTTGTCCAGGTACTGCGTCGGGCCCTGCCCGGGCTTGATTTTCAGAGAATACACCTGGCCGCCCCGGCTGTATTCGGTTACGGTGGTACTGCCTTCCTCCACCGTTCTTTCGCTCACCCCGCCCGGGTTGTCGCTGTCGGGTGACACGGTGCGCTGTTGGGCAGCGTATTCGCTGGCTGCCTGCTCGGCGCGCGCACGCTCCTCATCGGTCGGAATGGCGGGGGGGTTGGGCACTTCTGTAGCTTCCTGGGCGGGAGAGGCAACCCACGCAAACATGAGCAACAGGCCCAAAATCAACGGTCGCATCATTTGTTCTGTCTGATCTCTCATCCGGCGCAGTATAGCAGTATAGAACCCTGCATACATTTATATGGTGGCCAACTTGTCAATTCACAATGCTTGTGAACAGGTATAGTACTCCGTCGACATCACACAAAACAATGTTATGACGCCTGCTCCCTTGTTGCTGTTGATTGATGGCTCGTCTTATCTATATCGGGCCTTCCATGCGCTGCCAAATTTGAGTACGTCGTCGGGACTGCCCACCGGGGCGATTTATGGCGTAATCAACATGCTGCGCAAGTTGTTGTCGGATGAAAAGCCCCAATACGCTGCGGTTGTGTTCGATGCCAGAGGTAAAAACTTCCGCCATGAGCTTTTCCCGGACTACAAGGCCAACAGGCCCCCGATGCCGGACGACCTGAAGAGCCAGATACCCTATGTGCACGACTTGGTCAGGGCAATGGGAATTCCGTTGGTCTCCATCGAGGGCGTGGAGGCCGATGACGTTATTGCCACCCTGGCCCAGGGCGCCGCCCGGGACGGACTGCAGACCCTGGTATCGACCGGCGACAAGGATCTCGCCCAGATCGTGAACGATCACGTGAAACTGGTTGACACAATGCTGGACAAGCGCATGGATATGGCCGGGGTAGAGCAAAAATTCGGAGTAGCACCGGACCGTATCGTGGACTACCTGGCGTTGGTCGGAGATACTTCTGACAATATTCCCGGGGTCCCCAAAGTGGGGCCGAAAACCGCGGTCAAGTGGTTGGCGGACTACGGGTCTCTGGATGAGATAATGAAACACGCCGACCAGGTCAAAGGGAAAGTAGGGGACAACCTCAAGGCCAGTCTGGAGCAGTTACCGTTATCCAGGGAATTAGCCACGGTGCGGGTGAATGTGGATGTTGGTGTCGAACCCGCCGCGCTTGCCATGAAGGATGCGGACACCTCGATACTGAAACGGATTTTTACCGAGCTGGAATTCAATTCCTGGCTGAGTGAGTTGATTGGGGACAGTACCGGCAACGAGAACGCCACAGCTGCGAATTATCATGTCGTTCTTGACCCGCAGGCGTTCGATACCTGGATTGAGAAGCTGGGATCTGCAGCGGTGTTCGCTTTCGATACTGAAACGACTTCGCTGGAGACTATAAGCGCAAAACTGGTGGGTGTTTCTTTCGCTGTTTCCGCCGGGGAAGCGGTATATGTTCCCTGCGGTCACGACTACGACGGTGCTCCTGCTCAACTCTCCCTGGACACGGTGCTGGCTAAGCTGGGGCCCCTGTTACAGGACAAGAATGTAGCCAAGGTGGGGCAAAATCTGAAATACGATCACGGCGTCCTCGCCAACTACGATATCGAGCTGAACGGAATTCGGTTCGACACCATGCTGGAGTCCTATGTCCTGGACAGTGTCGCCAACCGGCACGACATGGACACGCTGGCCCTGAAATACCTGGGGCAAAAGACCATCAGTTTTGAACAAGTTGCGGGCAAGGGGAAAAACCAGCGCCGGTTCAATGAGATTCCCCTCGCGGAGGCCGGTCCCTACGCCGCGGAGGATGCGGACGTAACGCTGCGGCTGCATCAGGCGTTGTGGCCAAGACTGAAAGCGGCAGACCGGCTGCGGCAGCTGTTCGATCTGGTAGAGATGCCACTGGTGCCGGTCCTGTCCCGGGTCGAAAGGAATGGCGTTATGATCGATGCCGGGTTGCTTGCAACACAGAGCGGGGAACTGGCGGAGCGGATTGCGGGGCTCGAGAGCAAGGCTAATGAACTTGCGGGCATGCCATTCAACATCGCTTCCCCCAAACAGATCCAGGAAATCCTGTTCAATCGGCTGCAGTTGCCGGTACGGAAAAAGACCCCCAAGGGACAACCGTCTACCGCCGAGAACGTCCTGCAGGAACTGGCTGGGGACTTCGAACTGCCCGGGGTCATCCTTGAGCACCGGGGCCTCAGCAAGCTCAAATCCACTTATACGGACAAATTGCCGGACATGATCAACCCCGTAACCGGCAGGGTGCATACTTCATATCACCAGGCAGTAGCGGCCACCGGCAGGCTCTCGTCCAGCGATCCCAATCTGCAGAACATCCCGGTGCGCACGGCGGAGGGTCGAAGAATCCGGGAGGCTTTCGTGGCGGAGAGCGGCAACGTGCTGGTGGCTGCCGACTACTCCCAGATAGAGCTGCGGATCATGGCCCATCTGTCACAGGATGAGGGGTTGCTGAACGCGTTTGCACAGGGTCAGGACGTGCATCGGGCCACTGCGGCAGAGGTATTCAGGGTAGATCCTGACGAGGTCAGCATTGACCAGCGGCGGCACGCCAAGGCGATCAACTTCGGTTTGATTTATGGCATGTCGGCCTACGGCCTGGCGCAGCAGCTGAAAATAGAGCGGGCGGCGGCACAGGAATATATCAACGTGTATTTCGCCCGCTATCCCGGGGTAAAACAGTTCATGGAAAATACCAGAGAAAGCGCCCGGGAAAGGGGATATGTGGAGACCGAATATGGACGGCGCTTGTATTTGCCGGATATCAGGTCAAGCAATCACCAGCGCAGGCAGTACGCCGAACGCACGGCAATCAATGCGCCCATGCAGGGCACCGCGGCCGATATCATCAAAATGGCGATGTTGGCTATAGATGACTGGTTGCAACAGGAGGCCACGGATGTGCGCATGATCATGCAGGTGCACGATGAGTTGGTATTCGAGACACCTGAAAGCCGGGTCGCGGTGGTCGTCGGGCGGGTACGCGAGTTGATGAGCGGTGCCGCCGACCTGTCGGTTCCTCTGACGCTGGACATCGGCATCGGAACAGACTGGGCGAATACCCATGCCGCGCCGTGATAATTGGCGAGGGCGGCCACCTGATAACACGGGAACTATTGTTTGATTTCGAGGTCTCTATAGACAGGGCCAACGTTTAAGGCGTTGACCGGCCTCGCTTTCCTCCCTAAGCGGGCCGGTTCTGCTCAAACCCCAAAACGAGCAGGCCTGCTTTTTTGGCCCCGGAAAAAATCCCCTTTATTCCGGGGCTTTTTCTGCCCGGTTTTCCTGCTCCGATGCCGGGCTCACTTCCTGGTTTACTCCCTGACCCAACCAATCTAGCAACCGGTCGCGCGCTTCGTTCACACCGGTAAAGTTCACCGCTGAAAATGGCTGAACGAGAACGTTGCCCATTTTTTCTGTATTTTCTGTGGCCTGGCGAACAGCGGAGAGCGCCTGATTACGCCGCAATTTGTCAATTTTTGTGAGCAAGATATAGACAGGGAGATCAGCAGCGATGCACCAGGACAACATCTGGCGGTCGAGCGGGGTTAAGGGATGACGGGAATCCATCACCATGATCAGGCCCTTAAGAGCCCTTCTCTCAGTTAAATATCGCTCGATCACTTCCCTCCAGTGCTGCCGAAGCGCGGCAGGGACTCGCGCGAACCCATAGCCGGGCAGGTCCACGATACGACGCTCTCCGGGCAGTTCGAAAAAAACGATCTGCTGAGTGCGCCCGGGGGTCCGGCTGGTACGGGCCAGGGCCCGGCGCTGGGTGATGGCGTTGATCGCGCTGGACTTGCCTACGTTGGACCGGCCCGCAAACGCGACTTCGGCTCCCTCGTCCGCCGGCCACTGGCTGACGGCATGGGCCGCGATCAGAAATTGTGGATCGGACAGCAGTTTTGGTAGCGGTTTTAAACTTGTTTTTTGCACCATTGATCAGGAACTCGCGGGATCAGCTGCTATTGTGACCCATATTGTGACGTGATATAAAAAGCCCCCGGTTTGCGACAGCCTGTCAACCTCGTGCACGCACTGCCCCGACATTCATTTTAGTGGATTTACCAACAATTAATTAGTGGAGAATTTGATGTTAAACCGATTCTTGATCACGGCTCCTTTTTTCGTGCTGCTGATCTCACCCCAGGGCGCGAGCTTCGCCGCGGACGCGAAGGCTGGGGAGACGCTGGCATCCCAGGTGTGTGCTGCTTGTCACGGTCCGGATGGTAACAGTGTTGCGCCAACATTTCCCAATCTCGCCGGTCAGGCCGCGGGTTATACCGTGGATCAGCTTACCAGCATAAAATCAGGGCAAAGAGCAGTGCCGGAAATGGCTGCGTTCGTAGCTGATTTGAGCTCCGATGACATGCAGAATCTGGGTGTATATTACGCCGCCCAGACCGCCCGACAGGGATCGATCCCGGAGAGTGACGTCGAGGCCGCCGAACGCGGGGAGCGTCTCTACCGGGGTGGCGATGGATCCATGGGCATCGCTGCATGCACAAGTTGCCACGCCCCCAACGGGTACGGTGTGCCGCAGATCTATCCGCGGGTGGCCGGCCAGCACCGGGATTACCTGAAAAAACAGCTTCTGGCCTATAAATCCGGACACCGGCAGAGCCGGGGCG
>CAXMTM010000235.1:0-3082 GCA_964196385.1 Arenicellales bacterium | reverse complement strand
GGTCTGCAACGCGCAGTACTTGAGCGCTGCGGCAAGATTGACCCCGGTGGATATGCCGCCCAATACACCTTCCTGCCTGAGCAACTGCCGCAGGGCTGAAAACACCTCCATATCGGAAACGGTGTGCGCCGAATCGATCAGTGTGGGATCAAAGTTCCCGGGTATGGAATGTCCACCAACATGATCTATCAGTGAAGATGCCGATTGGGCCACATTGCCGGAACCGTCCACGGCGGCGGCGAAAACGGATCCCTCAGGGTCCGCCAGAACGATTTCAATATCCGGGGCCACTGTCCTGAAAAAACGGGCACATCCGCTTAGCGTTGCCCCGGAACCCGCAGCGCTTACAAACGCATCCATGTTCTGCTGCATCTGTTCCCAGATCTCCGGGCCCGTGCCCAACTCGTGGGCCAGTGGATTGGCCGGATTCGCGTACTGATTCAGGTAGTAGCTGTGCGGTAATTCGTTTGCCAGGCGTTTGGCTATATTGATGAAATAATCGGCATGGCCGTGATCGACATCGGCCCTGGCCAGCCGCACTTCCGCCCCCAGTGCCCTGATATGCAGAATCTGGTCCCGGTTGACGTTATCCGGCACCACCAGCACCAAGGGGTAGCCCTTGTCAGCAGCAAGCAGGGCCAGACTCAGCCCCATGTTTCCCGTGCTGGCTTCGACCAGGGAGTGTCCAGGCACGATCCGTCCATCCGATTCCCCCGCCGCGATCATCGACTGCGCGCCGCGGTCGCTTATGGAGCCTCCCGGGTTCTGGTGTTCGAGCTTCAGGAACAGTTCGCTACCGCCGGTATCGAATCTGGTCAGCTTAAGTATGGGGGTATTGCCTGTCAGGTCGAGCATTGATTCTGTTGACTTCATGACCTTATTTCCAATGGCTGAACGGGGTACGGGATCGATTGTCCCCTGAGACGTTTCACAGAACAACGGCCCCTGTCATTTTACCACCGGGAACCTGGAGCGGCGCTCTATTTCGTACAACTCCATATTGTTTCGAATATAGGAACGGGCGGCATCCGTCCTGGGTTCGTAATCCCAGGATACGTTTTGTTTGATCAGCGTCGGTATTATGGCGTGCCTGCGCCGCTGGCTTTGGAGTATGCGCTCCTTCATCGCTGCGATGTTCCAGCGGGAGCGCAACTGGCTCCACTGTGCTGCAATAATTTTTTCGTTGGCCGGATCCTGCGCCAGATTAACCAATTCCGCGGGATCTTCATGCACATCGAAGTACAACGGCGCATCGTTATCGCTCAGCACGAATTTCCTGCTCCGTTCACGAACCATGAAGATGGGCTCTGTCGTCAATTCAGCAAGATACTGGCCGATGGCTTCATCGTGCCCTGTCGACCCGGACAGTTGGGGCAACAGCGAACGGCCGTCCATGACGGCCCGGTAATCGATGCCCTTGCCATCCGTTGCGAAATCCACCAGTGTGGGCAACAGGTCGATGAGCGAAACCGCCTGTGCAGAACGCCGCGCCTGGATAGCGGATGGAAAACTCACCACCAGTGGAACGCGTGCGGAATGCTCAAACCATGACATCTTGAACCACAACCCCCGCTCACCGAGCATGTCGCCGTGGTCGGCGGTGAAGACAATCACCGTGTCTTCTGCAAACCCGCTGTCACCCAGTGCCTCGATCAATTCCCCGATTTTCTCGTCGACATATGAGACCGAGCCGTAATAGGCGCGGCGCGCAGTTCGAATCTGTTGCTCGCTGAGTTCAGCCCGGTCCATGCCGATGCCCCGGCGTATACGGTTGGAATGAGCGTCTTCAGGCACATCTGCAAAACCGACCCCGGGCAGGTCGATGTCGTCCTGCCGGTACTGATTCCAGTACCGGGAGCGGGTGATGTAGGGATCGTGGGGATGGATATAGGACACCACCAGGCAGAACGGGTCGCCATCGTTCCGGCGGGCCTTGTCGAACAGGTAACGGCTGGCACGGAACGTGACTTCATCGTCATAATCGAGATTATTCGATCTGACGCAGGTTCCGGCTGTCCTGACCACATCCATGGTGTGGAACCAGTCATAGGCCCTCCCGGGCTCGTCCCAGTTCGGAGTCCAGGTGAAATCCGCCGGGTATACGTCGGTGGTCAGACGTTCATCGAAACCGTGCAACTGGTCGGGCCCGCAAAAGTGCATCTTGCCCGACAAACAGGTGTGGTAACCCAGCGCGCTCAGATAGTGTGCAAAGGTCGGGATCTCTGTAGACAGTTCCGCGGCATTGTCCCAGGCATCGATGGTCGAGGGCAGGCAGCCCGTCATCATCGAGTATCTACTCGGGGCACAAAGTGGAAAATTCGTATAAGCTGCATCGAACACCACGCCGCGCTCGCAGATCCTGTCGATATTGGGCGTCCTCACCACCTGGTGCCCGTAGGCAGGCAGAAACTGGGGAGCCAGCTGATCGGCCATGATGAAAAGAATATTCGGCTTTGATTTTGCCATGTCACGATCCCCCGGGCTGCCATACTATGTTACTGCGGTTGGCCTGCATTGAACAAAAGCCGCCCTTCCGCGTTCGTCCCGCGGCGTCTAAATTCCCAGATACGCCGTTTTGACGTGCTCGTTGCTGGCCAGGCTGCTCGCTTCCCCCTGCAGCGCGATACTCCCGGTTTCCAGAACATAACCGTGCCTGGCGAGTTCCAGCGCCAGTTCCGCGTTTTGCTCCACCAGAACTACGGCGACGCCTCGTTTGTTGATCTCCAGCAGGATACTGGCGATTTCTTCGACCACGATGGGCGCCAGTCCCAGTGACGGTTCATCGAGCAGGAGCAGGGTGGGATCAGACATCAATGCGCGGCCGATGGAGAGCATCTGTTGTTCGCCGCCGCTCAGGGTCTGCGCGAGTTGCCGGCGGCGCTCCAGCAATCTGGGGAAGTGGCCGAACACCGAGTCCAGATCGCGTTTTATCGCGGTCTGATCGCTGCGGGTAAACGCGCCGAGGTGCAGGTTCTCCAGAACCGACAGGTCCTTGAATACGCGCCGGCCTTCCGGCACCTGGGCAATTCCAAGTTTCAGGATGCGGTCGGGGGTCAGGCGATTCAATAACTGGTCCCTGAAG
>CAXMTM010000234.1:0-4444 GCA_964196385.1 Arenicellales bacterium | reverse complement strand
TTGGCCGCCTGGTTACGAACGAAGTCGGCCGCGGAGGCCTTCACCAGTGGGCCCAGCGTGGTTTCGGAGTCGTCCGGCCGGCCCAGCTTGTACTGCCGAACCAGGTCGACGAAACCTTGCACGAACGGATCGTACACGGATCGTTGTACGTAAATACGCTCGATGCCGCAACAGGATTGACCGCTGTTGAAAAATGAACCGTCCACCGTGGTTTCAATGGCGTGGTCAAGATTGGCATCGTGTCTGACATAGGCCGGGTCCTTGCCGCCGAGTTCGAGTCCAAGATTGATAAACCGGCCCGCCGAGCTTTGTTCGACGCTGCGGCCTCCCGGTACGGAGCCGGTGAACGCCACGAAATCGGTCTCGGTGGACTGGATAATACGCTGGGCGGCATCATGGGTAGTGTGCAGATACTGAAACACCCCCTCGGGTAAACCGGCCTCGGTGAAAGCCTGCGCGTATCGCTCGGCGCACAGCGGGGTTTGCACCGAATGTTTCAGGATAACGGTGTTGCCGGCCAGAAGGGCCGGCACGATAGCGTTGACGGAAGTGAGATAAGGGTAGTTCCACGGGGCGACGACGAATACCACGCCCACCGGTTCGTGCTTGATGTAGCGATCGAAGCCGGGCTTGGGTTCGATCAACTCCGGGGAAAGAGATTGCTCGGCCACGGAGATCATGTAGCGCGCACGCTCCTCGAGTCCGCTCACTTCGCCGGATGCGAAGGCGATGGGCCGGCCCATTTGCCAGGTCAGTTCCCGTGAGATTTCATCCTTGTTGTCGACAAATGAATCGATGGCACGGCTGCAGATGGCCGCCCGCTCACTGACTTTGGCGTTGCGCCAAGTGCGCTGGGCCAGCCGGGCCCGCTGTAGTGCCGTGCCGATGTCGGCATCCGTCGAATATTCCCGTTCGACATAAACCGAACCGTCTACAGGAGTTATAGTTTTGAATGTGTTCATTGAAAAAATCCTGAATTGTTGGCCCTGAAATTTTATAAATCTGCGCAAACATCGCGCAGTGTATTTATTTCACGAGGAAATATTTCTTGTGGAGTGAAGAAATAAGAAAAATTGTGCATGATTTATGGCTATTCGGGTTAATGCCGATGTGCCTGGTTTGACAACAAATACCCTGTCAACGACTATATCATGTCACCCAGCGAAGACGTGAAATATTGTCGACCGAGTCATGTCTGTAATGTACGGAACGAGGTTTGAAGTACTCGCAGCCCGGCAAACCCAACGGGCCATGCCGATCGGAAAAGTTTGGATATGTGGGCTCTTGCTGCTTGCTCTTTTTGATCCACGGGATGGGCTTGCCGCAACCTATGAAACCATCGATGACGGGGTGGCGAGCTTATTGGCCAATGTGACCGCCGAAGTGTTGGGATTCAGTTCCCAACAGGTCGATTTCACGGATGCGGACCGTGAACTCTACGCGGTATATCACGAGTTTGGTCTGCGCGCACTGTGGGTGACATCGGAAGGACCGGGGCAGCACGCCAGGGCACTTTACAGTGCTGTAAAAAATGCCGCGGACGAGGGGCTCAGATCCCGGGACTATCATTTTCCCGCACTGTCCCGTTATTGGGAAAGCACGGACACCGGTGAATTATCCAGGCTGGATGTCCTGCTTACGTTGGCCCTGATTGCGTGGGTCAACGATGTCAGCGTGGGGCGGGTGTATCCACGTGAAAAACATCCCGAACTGTTTGCCCGGGCGGGGGATCGGCGCGGTAGCCCTGTGGACATCGTACAAACCTTCAGGGAATCCAGCGATCCTGGCGGACATCTTGCAACTCTCCTTCCCCGGCACCGACACTACCAGGGCCTGAAGCGTGCGCTTGGGCGTTACCGGGAATTGCAGCAAAATGACGGCTGGCAGCCGGTGTCGGTGGGAAGCACCCTGCGCCCGGGGGACCGGGATGGACGGGTTGTCGCAATCCGCAGGCGCTTGTCGGTCACCGGGGAATTCGCTGGACAGGACGCGGGTTCTGATTTGTTTGACGAAGCGGTTGCAGCCGCGGTATTGCAGTTCCAACTGAAGCATGGGCTCACCCGGGACGGAATAGTGGGGCCACAAACCATGGCGGCGTTAAATGCCACTGTTCAGGACAAGATACTTTTGATCGAAATGAACATGGAGCGCTGGCGGTGGGTGGACCACGACCTGCAAGACCCGCATATTCTGGTGGATATCGCCGGATTCAATCTGCAGGTCGTCGCCAACAATGAAGTTGAGGTCGAGATGCGGGTGATCGTGGGCAAGCGGTACCACGAAAGTCCGATCTTCAGCGATCATGTCAGATACATCGAGTTCAATCCGTACTGGAACATCCCACCGAGCATCGCGCGCCATGAAACCATCCCAAAATTCAGAAAGGATCCCGACTACCTGACCCGCACCCACATCCGGATATTCGATGGTTGGGGTGAAAACAGCCGGGAACTCGACCCGGAAAGCATAGGCTGGGACCACGAAAAAAATCCGGGCAGGTTCAAATTCCGCCAGGACCCGGGACCCTGGAATGCCCTGGGCACCATGAAGTTCGTGTTTCCCAACAAATACAGCGTCTATTTACACGACACTCCGGACCACGAACTGTTCAGTCGAGCCTCCCGGGCTTTCAGTCACGGCTGTATCAGGCTCTCGGAGCCGGCGAGATTGGCGGAGTTCATGCTGGCTCTGAACGATCCGGCCTGGGACAGGGCAAAAATAGATCAAGTGGTGGACAGTAAAAAGCGGACCATAAAGAGCCTGAAAGATCGGCTGGCCGTGCACATCATCTATCAAACGGCGTGGACGGATATTGATGGACAGATCCATTTTTCTCCGGACGTTTACGGTCGCGATGTAAAACTGAAACAGACCCTTTACTAGCCCCCGTTTCTCAGACTAGATCAAACGATCCATGGTGTTTTTGATTGCCGCCAGTGCCCCGTGCATTTGTTCCGCGCCCAGCCGGCCGATGCAGCCGATGCGGAAACTGTCGGCGACGGTGAGTTTGCCCGGGTAGATGATGTATCCCTGTTCGCTCAGACCGTTGTAAAAACGATTGAAATCGAATTTCGGATCGTCGGGCATGTGGAAAGTAACAATAATCGGAGCTTGCAGTTCGTCCCGGAGCAGCGTTCTAAAACCAAGTTTACGCATACCGTCAACGAGGATGCGGTAGTTTTCCCGGTAACGTCCGCCGCGGCCCTCGACGCCGCCTTCGGCTTCGAATTCATCCAACGCCTGATTAAAGGCGAGGATCGCATGTGTAGGCGGTGTAAAGCGCCACTGACCATTGCCCTCCATGGCAACCCACTGATCGTAAAGATCCATGCACAGCGACGGGGAATTGCCCTGAGTAGCCTGTAGCGCGGTTTTGTCGGCCAGACAAAACCCCATCCCCGGCGAACCCTCCAGACACTTGTTGCTGGAAGCGACAACGGCATCGAACCTGACGTCACGGGTGGACAACGGAATGGCCCCAAACGCGCTCATGGCATCAATCAACAGGGAGCGCCCGTGCCGGGCGACGATATCCGCGACCTCTTTCACGGGATTGAGAATACCGGAGGTGGTTTCACAATGGATCACCGCAACATGAGTAATTTCGACGTCCCCGCCAAGACTGCGATCCAGTTGCCCGAGGTCGACCGGAACGTCTTCCGCCGTTTCGTGGACGACGTAATTACGTCCCAGGCGTTGGCAGATCCTGGCGATGCGGTGACCGTACGCGCCGTTGACCAGAACGAGGAGCTTACCGCCGGCGGGAATAAAAGTTCCGATCATGGCTTCCACCACAAACGTCCCGCTGCCCTGCAGGGGGACACACACATGAGTGTCCGTGCCGTCGATTATATTGACCAGGCGTTGCCTTACACTGGCGTTGATATCGATAAAGGTCCGGTCCCGGGATCCAAAGTCGTGCAACATGGCCTGTTTTACAGTGGGCGATGTAGTCAGGGGGCCGGGGGTGAGCAGCCAGGGGTCGCCGGTGGGAGAGGCCGCCCGGGGGAGGGTGGAAACGGTCGAAGCGTGCATGGATTTTCCTCGAATCAATAATGTAAGTTATTGATATATATATACTGTAGTTATTTCACATAAAGCAAATCGATATTCATTATGTAATATATAGAGCATGTCGATCAATCATGCCCATCTGCGCGCCTTCAATGCAGTCGCCACCCACGGCAGCTATACGCGGGCCGCAGAGGTCCTGCACGTGTCGCAGCCAACGCTATCGGCGCATGTCAAGGAACTGGAGGAACGCTACAGCGTCAAGCTATTCGAGCGTCGCGGGCGTGGGGTGGTACTTACCGACTTTGGCCGCTCCGTCCTCGACATTACCGAAAGGCTGTTCAGGATAGAAACCGAAGTTGAGGAACTGCTGATCTCCGCCCGCGAACTGGTCACCGGCCAGTTGCGCGTAGGCGCCGACTCGCCCTACCAC
>CAXMTM010000233.1:0-3028 GCA_964196385.1 Arenicellales bacterium | reverse complement strand
AGTACTTCTTTGGCCGCTTCGGTGATATTCGTGCCCGGCCCGAAAATAGCTGCCACCCCTTGATCATACAAAGCCGGGCGGTCCTGGGCCGGGATGACACCGCCGCACACGACAAGTATATCTCCTGCATCCTGGCGCTTCAGTCCGGCCACCAGTTGGGGCACCAGGGTTTTATGTCCGGCAGCCTGGGAGGATACGCCGATGACGTGCACATCGTTCTCTATGGCCTGGCGAACCGCTTCCTCGGGCAACTGAAACAACGGACCAATATCGACGTCGAAACCCATATCCGCGAACGCCGTGGCGATGACCTTGGCTCCCCGGTCGTGCCCGTCCTGGCCCAGCTTGACCACCAACATACGGGGCCGGCGGCCCTCGGTGCGCAAAAATTCCTCAACGGCGTCGGTAATTTTCATGAACCCCTCATCGTTGGCATAGGCGGAACCGTAGACCCCGCTTATGGATCGGGAAACAGCCCGGTGACGCCCCCAGACCGATTCCAGCGCGTCCGATATTTCCCCCACAGTGGCGCGATGCCGGGCTGCATCCACAGCCAGAGCAAGCAGGTTATCTTTAGCCTCAGCGCCACGTGTCAGGGCTTGCAGGGCTTGTGCGCAGCGCTGCTCGTCGCGCTGCGCCCGCACCGACTGCAGCCTGGCGATCTGTGCCTTGCGGACCGCAGTATTGTCGATGTCGAGGACCTCGACACGGGTCTCGTTTTCCGGTTGATACTTGTTGACACCAACCACTACCTCTTCGCCCCGATCCACGCGGGCCTGGCGCAGCGCGGCGGCCTGCTCGATGCGCAGTTTAGGCATACCCGATTCCACCGCCCGGGTCATTCCGCCCATGGCCTCTACCTCATCGACCAATTTACGCGCCTCCACCGCCAGTGACGCGGTGAGGCTTTCAATATAGAAAGAACCCGCCAACGGATCGATCACCCGGGTAATGCCGGTTTCTTCCTGCAGCATCAGTTGGGTGTTTCTGGCTATACGCGCTGAAAATTCGGAAGGCAGGGCCAGCGCCTCGTCGAAAGAGTTGGTATGCAACGACTGTGTCCCACCCAGCACAGCGGCCATGGCTTCGACCGTAGTGCGCACGATATTGTTGTATGGGTCCTGGCTGGTCAGACTCACTCCCGAGGTCTGGCAGTGGGTGCGCAACATCAACGACCGGGCATCTTGCGGGTGGAAAAGATCCTGCATCAACTGGGCCCACAACAGTCGTGCCGCGCGCAATTTTGCGATCTCCATGAAAAAGTTCATGCCAATGGCAAAGAAAAAACTCAGGCGCGGCGCAAAATGGTCGACGTCCATGCCGTTGGACAACGCGGCGCGGACATATTCAATGCCGTCGGCGATGGTGAAAGCGAGTTCCTGCACGCAGGTGGCGCCGGCTTCCTGCATGTGATACCCCGATATTGAGATCGGGTTGAACTGCGGCATGTGCTCAGACGAAAAGGCAATGATGTCGGCAACGATGCGCATCGAGGGCTCAGGCGGGTAGATGTACGTATTGCGGACCATGAACTCCTTGAGTATGTCGTTTTGCAGGGTCCCGGCAAGTTTGTCCGTCGACACGCCCTGCTCCTGTGCCGCCACGATATACATGGCCATGACCGGTAAAGCGGCCCCGTTCATGGTCATTGACACGGACATCCGGTCCAGCGGAATGCCGTCGAACAGGATCTTCATGTCTTCCACCGTATCGATGGCAACCCCGGCCTTGCCCACATCACCCTCCACCCGTGGGTGATCGGAGTCATATCCCCGGTGGGTGGGGAGATCGAAAGCCACGGACAGCCCCGTTTGCCCGGCCGCGAGGTTGCTCCGGTAGAATGCGTTGGACGCCTCGGCGGTGGAAAACCCGGCATATTGGCGGATGGTCCAGGGACGGCCCGCGTACATGGTGGCGCGGGGACCCCGTACAAAAGGTGAAAACCCGGGAAAGGTGTCTACATGTTCAAGGTCCGCCAGGTCCGACGCAGTGTACAACGGCTTTATCGCGATGCCTTCAGGCGTATTCCAAGTCAGATCGGCTGCGGAACCGCCTTTCAGGTCATTGGCAACCAGGTCCTGCCACTGTTTATGCTTTTGTTTTGCCGATGTCACCAGATCCCCCGTCGGGTGGGCTAACTCCTTTGGGCCAGCCATTCGCCTATGGCGGGCGGAATGGTCTTCTGGGATTTGCCGCTGACGTATATGCCGATGTGACCTCCGTCAAATGTCAGTTCCTGGTAATCCGCAGAACCGATGTGATGCTTCAGCGCACTGGATGCATCCGGCGGAACCAGATGATCCCGGGTGGCATAGACATTCAGTACCGGGATGTCTATGTCCTTTAAGTCGATGCGGGCGCCGCCGATTCGGAGTCCGCCTTCGATCAGCTTGTTGTGCTGAAAGAAATCCTTGACGAACTGGCGAAAGGCCTCCCCGGCCTGGTCGGGACTGTCGAAAATCCATTTTTCCATTTGCATGAAATTCCTGGCACTTTTTTCATCCTTGATGGCGTCGACCATGTCTACGTATTTCTGACCCATCAGTTGAAAAGGCTTGAGATTGAGGAAGATCCAGTTGAGCAACTCACCGGGCACATTGCCCAGGGTATCGACAAGCAGATCGACGTCTATATGGGCAACGGCCTTGCTCAGTGTGTTGTCAGGGGTCTTGAAATCCACGGGAGTGACCATGGTGACCAGGTTCCTGACCTTGTTGCGGTGCGTCGCCGTGTAACACAGGCTGAACGTACCACCCTGGCAAATACCCAGCAGGTTGATTTTCTCCTGTCCCCGAAAGGAACGGATTGCATCCACACAACGGTCGATATAGCCGTTGATGTAATCATCCAGCGTCAGGAAACGGTCCGCCCGGTCCGGGTATCCCCAGTCGATGAGATACACATCTATTCCGGCCTCGAGAAAACCCCGGATCATGGACCGGTTTTCCTGCAGATCGGTCATATACGGTCTGTTGACGAGCGCGTATACGATCAACAACGGTATCCCGGCGGCAACACTCTGCTGCCC
>CAXMTM010000232.1:0-1834 GCA_964196385.1 Arenicellales bacterium | reverse complement strand
GACGATGGAATCATTGTTGATGCGCGCGGGGCGTCCAATCCTGATGGTGCCGCCGGACTGGCGGGCCCGCAAGGTCGGCCGGGCCGCGGTGGCCTGGAACGAAAGCCTCGAGGCATCCCGGGCGCTGGCTATGACCATGCCGTGGTTGAGAGGAATGGATGAGGTGACTGTGATCGTAGGGAGCAAGAGAGAGCACAGCGTACCGCTACTCTGTGAATACCTGTCCTTGCACGGCGTGAGTGCTACGGTGAAATATCTCCCATCCAGGATCAAATCGGCAGGGCCGGCGATCCTGGACTGCTGCGAAGACAACGCCGTCGAAATGCTGGTGGTCGGGGGATTCAGTCACACCCGCTCGCGCCAGTTGATTTTCGGAGGGGTAACCCGGTTCCTGCTGACGCATTCGAACGTAATCACGGTAATGGTTCATTAACCCGGACATTTCACAAATCAGGCATAATCTCGCTGGTCTCTTGATCTCACAAGGAATATTTCTTCAGTCGGGAGTAACCACTGATACGCCTCTCCTTCGGATATTTCCTTGTGAAATACTTGGTATATACAAACTAGGCCTGCGCGATCTTTGCGCAGATTTATGAAATGTCCGGGTTAAAACCGGCGAATTATCGCAGCCTGCTGTTCATTCCCGGCAATCAACCGGGAATGATTGCAAAGGCGGCAGGGTTTCGACCCGATGCGTACGTTCCGGATATGGAAGATTCGGTGGCCGTCGCGAACAAGGCGGATGCCAGGCAGACCGTGCGGGAACACACAGCGGCTCTGCACGCGGTTGGTATACCGGTGATTCCCCGGGTGAATGCCCGGGACAGCGGCTTTGTGGTCGACGATCTGCGCACCGTCGTGTGCCCGCATATCCGGGGTATCTCCATAGGCAAGGTAAACACCCCGGAAGATGTGCTGTGGATAAGCGATGTGCTGTCCGATCTGGAACGGCAAAATGGTATGGCAGCGGGTGGCCTGGAACTGATCCTGTGGATCGAAACGGCGCTCGGTATTGTCAACTGCGATGAAATCTGCCGGGCAAGCGAACGGATTTCGGCGGTTGCCTTCGGCGCAGAGGACTACACCCACGACATGGGAATTGAAAGGCTGGCGGATGAAAGCAATGTGCTTTACCCAAGAAGTATGCTGTGTGTCGCCGCACGAGCGGCAGGAGTACAGGCGCTGGATACCCCTTATTTTGAGTTTCGGAACGAAGGTGGGTTGTTAGAAAACGCCAAAGCATCAAAACATATAGGCTTCAAGGGAAAATTTGCCATCCACCCTGCCCAGGTGGAGCCAATCAACCGTGTATTTTCCGCATCCGATGAGGAAATCGACCAGGCTAATCGGATCGTTGCCGCTTTTGAGGAAGCCGAGCGCAATGGCCGTGGTTCGACATCACTGGATGGAAAAGTGATCGATGTGCCGGTTTACAAAAGAGCAAAGGCGCTGCTGTCATAGTAGCTCTCTCTGCCGAAGGGATCATGGGTAAATTCTCAATAGGTCTTTGATGGATATCTGGTGGTGGGTGGTTCAGTTGGCGGTATTCGCGGCGTCTTTGTTGCAGGGTGCGACCGGTATCGGATTTGGCGTGATTGCCGGGCCCATTCTGCTCTTTGTATTGAACAATGCATCGGCGATCCAGGTGTCGATTACTCAAAGCCTGGTCATCGCTCTGCTGCTCGCCCCGTCCGTATTTCGATACATAGACCGGTCTGTTTTAAAACTGCTTGTTTATGGCACTTGCGCCGGCATCCCGTTAGGCATATTGGTGTTCATACGTGTTGATATAAGCACATTAAAACTACTTGCCGGCATATCTGTTGCCTTC
>CAXMTM010000231.1:0-9216 GCA_964196385.1 Arenicellales bacterium | reverse complement strand
GCCTCCACGCAGTTGACGAGTCGGGCGTATGCCTTCATATAACCCAGTATGTACGTTTTCCCCGGCAGATCGCCAAACCGGTTTTCCTCCAGCGAGCAAATCTGGTCTACGGTGAGGTTTAGTTCGGTGGCCACGTCCTCTACCGACAATCCGTAATTTTCGCGAGCCTGACGCAGGTATTCCCCTGGAGTCAGGATGACTTCTTCCAGGGTGGGCTCAGCGGTAGTTTCGACATTCATTACAGTCCCCTGAGCTGCAATGCCTGCTCAGAGGATGGGAACTTTGCCTTCAGGCGTCTGGCATAATCTTTGGCAACGTCATGGGCTTTCAGACCGGTCTCGATCCTGGAGGCGAGCAGCAGACTGTCCGGTGTCTCCGCATTGGCACTGAAAAATCGCTCTATATATCCCCGTGCCGAGAGGAATCCACGGCTGTCGTACTTGATTTCAGCCATGTAGTACAAGGCCAGAGGAATGGTGGGATTCACTTCCAGTACGGCCTTGAAATAGCCCGCAGCCCCGGCAGGGTCCTCACCCCTGGTAATCAGGCACTCTCCGGCGCGCAGATTGGTCAGCATTGTGCCGGTATATAGCGGGTTATCCAGTGCCTGTTTAAAGAAGTGCATGGCCTGTCCGGTCTTGCCCCGATCACATAAAAAGATTCCGTAGTCGTGGGCTGCCTCTGAGTTTTGGGGATCGGATTTCAGCGCACGTTTGTAGTACCTGTCCGCTTCGTCATAGTCCTTCATGCGGGTCTGTAACACCGCCATTACGTAGTTTGTGCGTGAATGATCGGGGCTTATGCTCAGCGCTTTTTTCAATTCATCCTGAGACACCTTCAGCATGTCCCGCCCCATGTACTGTGCCGCCAGTTGCGCATGAACGTCGGCGCGTTTTTCCGGACTCCAATTTTCACTGGGCACCGTAATCTCGTTCGTGCTCTCCGTTGCGCAGCCGACACCAAGAAATGTCCACACCAGCAACGCCATGGCATGGTGCATGGAAATCCTCACGCGCCCGTACCCGATATATGCGCACGCATTCGCAGTGATCGCCGTGTGCGGTCGACGAACCGGCCCGCCAGTTGGCCGCACGCTGCGTCGATATCACTTCCCCGCGTCTTTCTGGTAATGGTCATAATGCCGGCCCTGCTCAAAATATCCTGAAACTGCGCGATTTCTTCCGGACTGGAGCACTTGTATGCTGCGTCGGCAAATCCATTGAATGGGATCAAATTTACCTTGGCAGGCACGGATTGTAGCAAGTCCACCAATTGACGTGCATGCAGTTTATGATCATTGACGCCTGCCAGCATCACGTACTCGAAAGTAACACGGGCCCGGGGTGCGTCTTCAACATAGCGTTTGCACGCGTCCATCAGGCTCGTGATCGGGTATTTCCTGTTCAGCGGTACGAGGCGATTCCTCAATTCATCATTGGGCGCGTGCAGGGACACGGCCAGACTCACCGGGCATTCTACACGAAGGCGGTCTATACCTGGAACGACCCCCGCGGTACTCAGCGTGACCCGCCGCCTTGAAAGTCCGTAGGCAAAATCGTCCAGCATCAGCCTGAGCGCGTTCAGGACCTGGTCGAAATTCAACAGCGGCTCACCCATGCCCATCAGCACCACGTTAGTGATTTCGTCGTGATCTGGGCCGGTTCCGCCTAGCTCGCGTCGGGCGTGCCAAAGTTGCCCTACGATTTCAGAACTTGTCAGGTTGCGATTGTACCCCTGCCGAGCGGTAGCGCAGAACGTGCAGTTCAGGGCGCAGCCGACCTGGGATGAAACGCACAGAGTTCCGCGCGCCACTTCGGGGATGAATACGGTCTCTATGCAGTTCCCATCGGCCAGCTTTAGCAGCCACTTACGTGTGCCGTCACTGGATTTCCGGTCACTGGCGACTTGTGGACCGTCCACAACAGACAAGTCGGACAACCGCTGGCGCAGATCCCGGCTTATGTTCGTCATTTCGTCGAAGGATGCGGCGCCCTGCTGGTGAATCCATTTCGTCACCTGGTCGGCACGAAAGGGCTTTTCACCCAGGTTATCGAAAAAACGTACCATATTTGCACGGTCCATCCCCATTAGATCGACCTGCTGTAATGGCACAGCTTTATCGTGTCCTTTCACAGATCCCGTTTTCGCCAAAGAAAAATTCGATTTCCTGTTCCGCCGTATCCGGTCCGTCCGAGCCGTGTGCGGCATTCTCTTCAACGGAGTTTGCGAAGTCGGCCCGAATCGTTCCCGGGGCGGCATCCGCGGGGTTGGTCGCACCCATTATTTCACGATTTCCGGCAATAGCATCCTCACCTTCAAGGACCTGAACCATAACCGGGCCGGACTGCATATACCGGACCAGATCATTATAGAATGGGCGGTCCTTGTGTACCTCGTAAAACCCTTTGGCTTGCTCTTCACTGAGGTGCAGCATTTTTGCCGCGACGATTTGTAACCCGGCCGATTCGAATCGCCGATAGATCTCTCCGATGATGTTCTGCGCCACAGCATCGGGCTTTATGATTGATAGCGTACGTTGTACGGTCATTGCAATGCTCTCCGGAATTAATATAACGATAATTGGATAAAAAACCGCGTAGTGTAATGGCTAACCCACCAGGCGGGCAATCAGAGCGTCCCCTTGCTGCGATTCATAGACGACGTCGGCCCACTCCCCCACATCACACTCGGAGGCAGGCACCCAGGACTCGATATAGTCCGCGGCCCGTGCTTTTTGGTATCCCGCGGGGGGGCAGCGCCCCCCCTCGATCAGCACTTTTGCTCGTGTCCCTATGCGGGATCTCAACAAGTCCTGACGCACTTTGCGCCCTGCCTCACGTAACACAGCCGCCCTGGCCTTGCGCTCGGCAACCGGGACCTGCCGGTCGGCCGGGATTCTGGACGCCGGTGTACCGGGGCGCTCCGAATAGGGGAACACGTGCGGGTAGGCAATTCCCAGTTCCGTTATCATTCTCAGGCTTTCGCGAAACCGGGTCTCATTTTCGGTGGGAAATCCCACCATGATGTCGGCACTCAGCACCAGCCCGGGGATCTTCGCGCGCAACGCGTATACTTTTCGATAAACCAGGCCGGCGTCATAACGACGCTTCATTCTTTTCAGGGTCAACGTGCTCCCGCTCTGCAGCGACAGGTGCAACTGTGGGCACATGCTGACGTTTTCGGACAACAGATCTATCAATTTTTCATCGATGTGTACCGGATCGATCGAACTCAGGCGCAGGCGGAAATCCTGGTCGATTTTACAAAGTTCATGCAGCAGATCCACCAGATTGTATGCTTGCTCACCGGCAGATATGAAGTCCTCTCCATAGGCACCGAGATCCACGCCGCAGATTACGATTTCCCTGTAACCTGCTATGGCCAGGCGTTCGACCTGCCGCTTTACAATCGTTGGCGACAGAGACCGACTGGGTCCTCGTGCTTTGTGTATTACGCAGAATGTGCAGCCCTGATTACACCCCTGCTGCACCTGCACGAACGCCCGTGTTTGTCCGTCGTAACCTGTCAACAAATGTTCGGGCAGGCTCACGTGTTCATTCAGGTCCCCCACCAAAACTCTGGGTGAACGTCCCTCCATCAATGCGGGCAGCATCTTGTCTATATCCAGCTTGCGATCATTGCCGACAACGTAGTCGACTCCCGGGATCGCGGCACATGATTCGGGTGATATCTGCGCGTAACATCCGGTTACAACGACCACTGCGTCCGGATTGCGCCTTATTACACGGCGCACCGCCTGGCGTGCCTGTCGATCCGCTTCCCGGGTAACGGTACAGGTATTGACGATGTATAAATCGGCCACCGCCTTGTCCGCCACCACGGACCAGCCCGACCGGCGCAGTGACTGGGCCACCATTTCAGACTCGTACGTATTGACCTTGCATCCCAACGTCGCTATGCCGACACGCTTGTTGACCGTATCGCATACGGAATCCGGGTTATTCACCAACCTTTCTCTTTGGGGCATGGTCGACATTCAGCGCACATGGCTAGGAATACACTCTGATCCATCGCGGCGATGGCGCCGCTCCTGCAGCAGGAGGGCTGCACGGCACCGGTCAAGCCGCACACTCTGCCATTAATACCACTCCGGATTGTGACGCGCAATCTGCCGCCGAATGGTACAAAAACTATACGCTGAAGCTTTCTCCGCAGCCGCAGGTATCCCTGGACCGGGGATTGTTGAACTGGAATGACTCGTTCAAGCCATCCTTGACGAAGTCGATCTCCGTCCCTGACACAATATCGAGGCTGTCAGCATCGACTATTACCTTTACGCCATGGGTTTCGAATACATGATCATCCGATCGGATTTCATCCGCGTAGTTCACCACGTAAGCATATCCGGAACATCCGTTAACCCTGACCCCAAACCGGAGTCCCTCGCCGGAACCCCTTATATTCAGGTAATCTTTAACTCGCTTGGCCGCGGTTTCAGTCAGCGTGATCATAATTTACACTCTCATGGTTGTCTGCACACAGTTCCAGCGACGGTCAGTGGGCAATGTGAATTTCGAACTTGTGTTCCTGCCGTGCCGCCACCTCTTTAACATGGGGTTGGCGGATCAGGTCTCCAAGGGTTTTGCGGCTCAGAAATTCGCGAATATTCATGCTCAGTTCCTCCCACAGAAAATGGGTCAGGCAAGCGTCATCGTCCACGCAGTTTTTATGTCCCGCGCACAATGTTGCATCGATGTTCTCGTCTATGGCATCGATAATTTGTGCAATTGAAATCTGGCCGGGATTACGGCTCAGGCTATAACCGCCACCGGGTCCACGGGTACTGATTACCAATCCTGCGCGTCTCAACCGGGACAGCAACTGCTCCAGATAGGACAATGAAATTCCTTGTCGTTCCGAGATATCAGCCAGTGCGATGGAGGCTTCTGCATGGTGTATCGCCAAATCCAGCATCGCGGTGACGGCGTACCGGCCTCGCGTGGTGAGTTTCATTTTTGGGCAATTTCCAGGTATTCAGCAGTACTGATTGTTGCTTAGTTGACTAAAACGGTCAACTATTTCAATATTTAAATAATAACCAGCAATTACAACAAGTTAAGTTTCTTACCTGAAGCAATTCCTGATATCATTTTATATGTTCTCAATCACTTTGCCTTAGAAAGCAGGGTTGGGGGTGAATGGCCTTACATCAGGACATATGGCCGTCATGCTGGCACCGGCCGGGATCCGGAGGAATCGGTAGCGGTCAAATTTTCTGGATTCCGGCCTGCGCGGAATGACGAATACCGGATTTGTAACACGATTCCGTTAAAGCAAGTGCCATTCGGGCTGGGGATATTTTTCCGGGTTAACTGTCTGCTTTATCACTCCTGCTGCCACCACTTGCCGCCGTTTGTGCGGCGGTCAGGATACCCCGCAATATATTGACCTCCTCGGCTGTCGGCTGGGCTCGGTTAAACAACCGGAACAGTTTACGCATCAATTGTGTCGGATGGCTTGTCTTGACGAAATCTAGATCCTGCAGCGTCGCTTCCAGGTGCTGGTACAACCCGTCCATATTGTGCTGATCCGCGGCAACGGTGGGCGCCACGGCCAGGTCGGCCACCTGGTGCAACTCCAGGTACAGTTCGTATGCCATGATCTGGACGGCACTGGCCAGGTTCAGTGAAGCGTAGTTCCGACCGGTAGGAATACGAACCAGCAGATGGCACAAATCCACCTCGTCGTTGGTCAATCCACTACGTTCGCGGCCAAAAAGCACCGCAACCGGCCCATTTCTGGCCTGCGCCACTATCTTTCTTGCCGCCTGCCTGGGGTACTCAAGCGGCCATTGGATCGAACGTTCGCGAGCCGTGGTGCCAACCACGAAAATGCAGTCGCTGACGGCGTGCTTCGTATCGGTAAAAACCCGGGCTCGATCGAGCACGTCTTCGGCGCCCGCGGCACGGCTGAGTGCATCTTCATGCGGGAAAAGCTTGGGCGCCACCAGATCGAGGTTTAAAAATTCCATGCACTTCATGGCCCTGGCCGCACCGCCGATATTCCCGGGGTGGCTGGTTTCGATCAAGATAAAGCGAATTTGCGGTAACATATACGTGGTCAGCTTTCCCGGACTTCACTCCGTATTTCTTTCACAGGCCCGGTACTCTACCAAGGAGACTTGCTTGCATCACCCTATTTTGAATATCGCCATTAAGGCGGCACGCCAGGCAGGCAATATAATTATGCGCCACCTCGACAAACTGGACACCCTGAATATCAAGGTAAAGGCCAGAAACGATTTCGTTTCCGAGGTAGATCAATTCGCCGAATCCGAAATCATCCGGGTCATTTCGGCAGCCTATCCGGATCATGCCATCCTGGCGGAAGAAAGTGGCGCCAAACCCGGAAATACCTACCAGTGGATAATCGACCCGCTGGACGGAACTACAAACTTTCTGCACGGGTATCCTCAGTTCTCCGTTTCAATAGCGCTCACGCGTGACGGCGAGCTGGAACAAGGTGTCGTATTCGACCCGGTGAGAGATGAACTGTTTACCGCCAGCCGGGGCAGAGGGGCTCATCTTAACAACCGTCGCATCCGTGTCAGCAGCGTGAATAGACTCGAAGGCTGCCTGCTGGGGACGGGCTTTCCTTTTCGCGCCATGAATGACCTGGACCCGTGGCTGAAAATGTTCCGCGACATGCTGCTGAGGACCAGCGGGGTCAGGCGTGCCGGGTCGGCCGCCCTGGACCTGGCCTATGTTGCCTGCGGCCGATTCGACGGCTTCTGGGAACTTGGACTGAAGCGCTGGGACCTTGCGGCGGGTTGCCTGCTCATTCAGGAGGCCGGCGGACTGGTCAGCGATCTCGACAATAATCAAACGTTTCTGACCTCCGGCAACGTTGTCACCGCCAATCCGGATATCCATCCCCTTATGCTTGAGATCATATCGAGACACCACCCGTTCTAACCCGGACATGTCACAGATCATGGATCAGCACACACCTATGATGCAGCAATACCTGCGGATCAAGTCCCGGTACAAGGAGGCTTTTCTGTTTTACAGGATGGGGGAATTTTACGAACTGTTTTACGACGATGCCCAAAACGCGGCAGCGATCCTGGGTATCACACTCACACAGAGAGGCAAATCAGCCGGGGCACCTGTTCCGATGGCGGGCGTTCCGGTGAACAGCGCCGACCAGTATCTTGCCAAACTGGTGAAAAATGGCCACTACGTTGCCGTTTGTGAGCAGATTGGCGATCCTGCCAAATCGAAGGGCCCGGTGGAACGCAAGGTAGTGCGCGTCGTCACTCCCGGGACGTTGACCGAGGACAGCCTGCTCGAGGCCAGGCGCAACAATTTACTGACCGCTATAACACACCATAACGGTATTTACGGCCTGGCTATCCTGGAAATGGCCAGCGGGCTTTTCTACGCCAAACAACTGGATGACGAAGCCCACGTCGAGGACGAACTCGAGCGTTTACAGCCTGCCGAAATTTTACTGGCTGAGTCGGGCGCCAACCATGTGCCTGCCCGATTTCAGCGGTTGGTACGCACCATCCCGGATTGGCACTTCAGTATTGACCGGGCTCGCACAGTGCTGTGCGATCAGTTCGGAACTCATGATCTGGAGGCATTTGGCTGTACCGATTACCCCGTCGCCATGATGTCCGCCGGGGCGGTGATCCAGTACGCCAAAGACACGCAACTGAAAGGATTACCGCATATTCAACAGCTGGATATCGAATCCGACCAGGCGTTCATGCGCATCGACGGTGCGAGCCGGCGAAACCTGGAGATCGAGACCAATCTTTCGGGGTCTGAAGGCGGCACGCTGGTATCGCTGCTGGATCGTTGCTCGAACCCGATGGGTGGCCGGCTGCTGCGGCGCTGGCTGCACAGCCCGCTGCTGAATCGGGATCAGGTGCGCTCACGCCTGCAGGCGGTCCAGGCAATCTCGGCACAGGGTCAGCATGATGGTGTTTCCGACATGTGCAAACAATGCGGAGATATGGAGCGTATTATAACCCGTATCGCGATGCAGACGGCTCGGCCGAGGGACCTGATCCAACTGCGTCAGGGATTGCTGTCGTGCGTGCAGCTGCGGGAAATCCTGGTGGCGCTGGATAGTTCTTTGCTCGATGATTGCAAACTCTCTCTGGGGCCTTATCCGGATTGGTCAAAACTCCTGCATGATGCCGTTGCGGACGAACCGGCACCCGTCGTACGCGACGGTGGCGTAATACGCGAAGGCTACGATCCCGAACTCGATGAACTGCGATCAATGAGCAAGGACAATACGGAGTTCCTGTTGAATCTCGAGACAAGGGAACGGGAACAGACCGGGATCCCGAACCTGAGAGTCCACTACAACCGTGTTCAGGGATTTTTTATCGACGTGACCCGGTCCCATAGCGGCCGGGTCCCCGAACACTACATCAGACGCCAGACGCTGAAGAATTCGGAACGCTACATCACTCCCGAACTGAAGGAGCATGAAGACAGGATCCTGGGTGCGAAAGAAAGATCTTTGAACCGGGAACGCGAACTCTATGACAACCTGCTGATCGACCTGCTGCCTGCTGTCGGGCCGCTGCAGGAATGCGCCGCTGCCGTAGCTCAGATCAGTGTGCTGTCAAACTTCGCCGAACGCGCGCTGACTCTGGGCTGGCATCCGCCTGCCCTGGTATCAGAACCCGGAATCCAGATCGAAAGCGGCCGCCACCCTGTGGTGGAACACAGCAGGGGGCAAAATTTTGTGGCCAACGATGTCGAATTCACCAATGACGACCGCATGTTCGTGATTACCGGTCCCAACATGGGAGGCAAGAGCACGTATATGCGACAGATCGCGTTAATCTGCCTGCTGGCCCACACCGGTTGCTACGTGCCTGCGCTGGGTGCAAGACTGGGCCCCCTAAACCGAATTTTCACCCGCATCGGGGCATCGGATGATTTATCCGGGGGACGTTCCACGTTCATGGTGGAGATGACCGAAATGGCCCATATACTGCGCAACGCCGATGAAAACTCCCTGGTGCTGGTCGATGAGATCGGTCGGGGGACCAGCACGTATGACGGACTGGCGCTGGCCTGGGCCTGCGCAACCGCGCTGGCCAAATCGGTCAAGGCCTTCACCTTGTTTTCCACGCACTATTTCGAGATCACGGCATTGGCGGATCTGCTGCCCGCTGTACACAACGTGCACCTGGATGCGGCGGAACACGGCGGCGATATCGTATTC
>CAXMTM010000230.1:0-2349 GCA_964196385.1 Arenicellales bacterium | reverse complement strand
CGACCTGGCGATCCCCGCCTATGGCATCTATTACGTGCACCTGGTGCTGGTGTTCTTCCTGCTGGCCTACATGCCCTATACCAAGATGGGGCATATGCTGTTCCGTGCTGTGGCCATGATTTACGCTCGCTGGTCCGGCCGCGCCGCCGTCCGGCCGGTAATCAGGGATGGCCAGGTCAAATATGACGTCCAGGCAGAATCCTGAGCTTATTTAAAGTGTGACAGTGTCACCAGCAGGCCTGCAGGCGGCCCGCCAGGAGTCTGCTGTCGAACTGCCGCAGTGGCCGGGTGCCTTTGTCCACACATTCGCCAGTTGCAACGTCGAAGGCCCACTCGTGTTTCGGACAGGTCAGACGCATCCCTGATAACGCCAGATGCGGGATATCAGTCACCTGATGCGGGCAGCGACTGTCGTATACGCGGCAATCGTCGCCGCAACGATAGATAAAAATACTTCTTGCATCGCAATTTTCTACATAGGTGATCTCGCCGTCCCGAACTTCCGCCCAATCGATCAGGTCGTGCCACGACACTTCGGCACCCAGCAATTGCGTACGAAACTCGGGGATGTCCATGTCCAGGATAATGTCCATTGCCCAAACAATTTTGGCCAGACCCAGCGTTGGTAATGCCATGAGGATGGCATCCAGTATTTCGTCTGGTGTGGCGCCGTCACGCAAAGCCCGCGGCAGATATTGCCGCAAGCCGCGTTCCGTCTGGCTATCTATTTTGGTGATCACGGATATCAACGAGCGGGTTTTAGGGTCGAGGTGTTTGCCGCTCTCTTTAAAGAAAGCGAAATAGGCCTTCATCGCCTCCGGGCGGGCTTTGATCAGGTAGTTCAGTGCGTCACTCATAACTCGTACTCCAGACTTTTACGCCGTAAACACTATTCTGCAGGAGCACCCGTATCGGAAAACCAGGAAAGTTTGTCCTGCAGAGTTACAACACTGCCGACGATGATCAGGGCGGGACTCTTGATAGCGGCAGCGGCGGATTTATCGGGCAGGGTTTCCAGGGTCCCGGTGATCACACGCTGGCCTTTGCGAGTTCCGTTTTCGATAACGGCTGCCGGCGTTGCGGGGTCCGCCCCGTGGTCCAGGAATCCCCGGGTGATTGTAGCGAGGGACGTGAGTCCCATATAGATAACAACAGTCTGGTGGGGCTGGATCAGACTGTTCCAGTTGAGGTGTAGCTCGCCATCTTTTTCATGCCCGGTGACTACGATGCATCCCTGGGCATGGTCGCGGTGGGTGAGCGGTATGCCTGCATAGGCTGCGCAGCCGTTGGCCGCCGTAACTCCGGGTATCACCTGAAAAGCAACGCCGTTTTCCGCCAGGGTTTCGATTTCCTCTCCGCCACGCCCGAACACGAACGGATCGCCTCCTTTGAGACGCAGCACGCGCTTGCCTTCCTGTGCCAGGCGAATCAGCATGTTGCTGATTTCTTCCTGCGGCACGGTGTGTTCTTTTGGCATCTTTCCGACATAGATGCGTTCGGCATCCCGGCGCACGAGATTGAGAATGCCATCGCCAATGAGCCGGTCGTACAACACCACATCGGCTTGCTGCATCAGGCGCAGCGCGCGGAATGTCAGTAGATCCGGATCGCCCGGTCCGGTACCCACCAGGTATACCTCACCCCGCGGCAACTGATCGCCATCCGTTGCGGCCTCCTCAAGCAGGCGGTCCATCAGGTCCGCTGCCAAATCTTCCCGGGCGGAAAACAGGTGCTCGGCGATCGGTCCGGCGATCATCGTTTCCCAGAAACGTCGTCGCCGGGTCATGTTGGGAATGGAATCCTTGACCCGCTGGCGATAGCTGCCGGCAAACTCGGCCAGGCGACCGTATGCCGCTGGAACGGTCGTCTCGAAGCGGGCTTTGAGCATGCGCGTCAACAATGGGGCGGTGCCGCTGCTTGCGATCGCGATCAGAAGCGGCGAGCGGTCAACCACTGCCGGCACGATGAAGTCGCAGAGTTCCGGGTCGTCGCTGATGTTGACCGGTATTCCCGCCGCGGTGCCCAGGTCGTGCAGTTTCTGGTTAGTCGCCCTGTCCGCACAAGCCCCAAAGGCGAGCACGCAACCGTTGAGGTCATCTGCGCTCAGATCGCCTGTCTTGTGTTTGATCTGGTGTTCCTGCACCAGTCGGGCCATGCAATCATTCAGCGTTGGAGCAACTACAGTGAAGTCGCAACCGGCGCGCAGCAGAAGATCTGCTTTGCGTGCGGCCACCGTGCCGCCACCGACAACCAAAGCGCGACCTCCCTTTACATTGAGGAAAATGGGTAGATGGTCCAATTCAATATCTCATGTTTGCGGCGATCTTAAAGAGTCTTGCTGGCCTCCGA
>CAXMTM010000229.1:0-15360 GCA_964196385.1 Arenicellales bacterium | reverse complement strand
AGATCACGGGTAGAACCAAACGCTACGGTGTTGTCCAGGTCTTTTGCGGCGCGGTAGACCCAGGACCGGTGCGCCCGGTTGAAGGGCAATTCCTCGCGGTCCATGGCAAAGAAATACTGCCTGAAAAATTCACCCAGACGTTCGAAGAAATAGCGGAACCTGCCGATCACCGGGTAGTTGCGCCGAATGGCCTGGGAGGTCTGGGTGACGTCCCTGACATACATTACGATGATGGAGATGACCCCTACGCCCAGGGCCAGAATAAACAGGCCTGACATAATCTCCAGGACCACCAGCAGAAATGGGTACATTTGATACAATGTTATCTCTCCTGTAACAAAAAAGGCCGGACGTCTTGCGATCGCCCGGCCCGCTAGTACTCTGTCAAGACTGTACTGATGGAGTACCAGTCAATGCCTTGAGTTCTGTTTTACTCTACCCACCCTTCTTCGATTCGGTCCCGGCAGGGGCATCTTCAAGTGGTCCGTCGACCAGTTGAACATAGGCCATCGGAGCCTTGTCACCGGTCCTCAATCCGCACTTGAGGATACGAAGGTAGCCACCTGGGCGGTCCTTGAACCTCACTCCAAGATCATCAAATAATTTACTGACCACGGTGCGATTACGCAACCTGTTAAAAGCCAGCCGTCGGTTGGCCACGGTAGGTGTTTTCCCCAGAGTAATCAGGGGCTCTGCAACCTTTCGCAGCTCTTTTGCCTTGGGTACAGTGGTCTTTATTTGCTCGTGCTCGATGAGTGAGGCGGCCATGTTGCGAAACATTGCCTTGCGGTGACTCGAATTTCGATTCAGTTTTCGACCGGATTTAAGATGACGCATGATGCTATACCATCAATTCGTTTGGCGTGTCCGAATCCTTCCGCAATGACGCCGGTGGCCAGGCCTCGAGCTTCATGCCCAGAGACAGCCCCCGTTGCGCCAATACATCCTTGATTTCAGTCAGTGACTTCTTGCCCAAATTCGGAGTTTTCAACAACTCCACTTCGGTACGCTGGATCAGATCACCGATGTAGTAGATATTTTCGGCCTTGAGGCAGTTGGCGGAGCGGACGGTCAGTTCCAGATCGTCCACCGGTCGCAGCAACAACGGATCGACTTCCGGCTCGTCGTCGGACGGCGCATCGCCGCTGGCCTCTTCCAGGTTCACGAATACCGCGATCTGCTCGTGAAGGATGGTGGCTGCCCTGCGTACCGCCTCCTCCGGGTCTATAGCACCGTTGGTTTCGATCTCCAGGATCAACTTATCCAGGTCGGTACGCTGTTCCACGCGTGCGTTTTCCACAGAGTAGGATACCCTGCGCACCGGGCTGTACGACGCATCGAGCTGCATAACGCCTATGGTCTTGCCCTCCTCCGGATCGATGCGCGTCTCCACCGGCTGGTAGCCGCGACCCCTGGTCACCGTCAACTCCATCTCGATGGAACCATCCTTGGATAAATGGGCAATAACATGACCGGGATTGACCACTTCGACATCGTGTTCGAGCTGAATATCCGCGGCGGTGACCGGACCAGAACCTTTTTTCTTCAACTTCAACACGGCGCTATCACGGGCGTGCATGTTGAGCGCAACGCCCTTCAGGTTGAGTAAAATATCGATAACGTCTTCCTGAACACCTTCGACGGTTGAATATTCGTGCAGAACGCCATCGATTCTGACTTCCGTGATCGCCGCGCCCTGCATGGAGGACAACAGTATTCTGCGCAACGCATTACCCAGCGTATAACCGAACCCTCTCTCCAGTGGTTCGATGACAATCCTGGCGTGTTCTTCATCCGACGCCTGGACATCGACCAGGCGCGGTTTTAAAAATTCAGCAGTTGAATCCTGCATGTTATATCCTCTTGATTTTTAAGTACCGTGTCTTGCGTAGCGTACCCCGCCACGACCTTTCGGCAACGATCACCAGACTATGCGCAATGCAAAACCTGGTACCGGGTTAGTTCAGTTTATCCGGGTAAATTACCTGTGTAGTTACTTGGAGTACAGCGCCACCACCAAAGATTCGTTGATTTCCGCAGGCAGATCACTACGTTCCGGCACCATCTTGAACGTGCTCCGGGCTGCCTTTATGTCTGTATCTATCCAGTGCGGAATACCGACCTGATCGGCAATTTCCATCGCCGCCTGGACCCGAAGCTGGTTTTTGGCCTTATCCCTCATCGCGACCACATCCCCCGGTTTGACCTGATACGAAGGGATGTTGACGACCTGGCCATTGACCGTAGCCGCTTTATGGCTGACCAGTTGCCGCGCTTCCGCACGGGTCACGGCAAATCCCATCCGGTAAACCACGTTATCCAACCGGCATTCCAGCAGTTGCAACAAGTTTTCACCGGTTGATCCTTTCATGCCGGCCGCCATTTTATAGTAGTTTCGAAACTGCTTCTCCATGACACCATACATACGACGGAGTTTCTGTTTCTCCCGCAACTGTACACCGTATACGGTTACACGGGGCCTGCGGCCCGTGCCTGCGGTTTGCCCAGGCAGTTTGTCGATGCGGCACTTCGAATCCAGCGGCCTGATGGGGCTCTTCAGAAACAGGTCCGTGCCTTCTCTGCGCGCAAGTTTACATGTCGGTCCTAAATATCTAGCCATGATTCCTGTCTCCTATACGCGACGACGTTTCGGTGGGCGGCATCCGTTGTGCGGAATGGAAGTCACGTCCATGATATTGTTGATCTCAAACCCAACTGCATTGAGCGCACGTACCGCTGACTCGCGCCCCGGTCCGGGGCCGTTGACCCTGACCTCCAGGTTTTTCATGCCGAATTCCAGCGCCACGCGTCCCGCTTTTTCCGCTGCCACCTGGGCGGCGAAAGGCGTACTTTTCCTGGAGCCACGAAAACCTGCGCCACCGCTGGTCGCCCAGCACAATGCATTACCGTGCCGGTCGGTGATGGTAATGATCGTGTTGTTGAAGGACGCGTGGATGTGCGCGATGCCTTCGGTGACCGTCTTCTTTACCTTTTTCTTCGCCTTGGATGTTGTCTTCGCCATTACAATTTCGCCATTACACTATTTCTTTATCGGTTTGCGCGGCCCTTTGCGGGTCCGTGCGTTGGTTCGGGTGCGTTGTCCATGGAGCGGCAGACCGCGTCTGTGGCGTATACCTCGATACACACCCATGTCCATGAGACGCTTGATATTCATCGAAACTTCCCGCCGCAGGTCACCTTCCACAGTGTACCTGGCGACCGCGGCGCGCAGTTTCTCGGCGTCTTCCTCGCTCAACTCCTTGACCGGGGTCGTGCGGGTAATGCCCGCAGCATCGCAGATTTTCTGTGCACTGGACCGTCCAACCCCATAGACGGAGGTCAATGCAATTTCGATATGCTTGTTTACGGGTAAGTTTATGCCTGCAATTCTAGCCACTGACCACTTCTCCACTACCGGCGCCGAAAAGGCGCGTAAGAATACTGATTGAATCCATTAAATACAAGCCGTTAACCCTGCCTTTGCTTGTGTCTGGGGTCAGAACAAATGACCCTCACCACACCTTTGCGACGGACGATCTTGCAGTTGCGGCACATTTTTTTTACTGAAGCTCTTACTTTCATCTCTGTTCTCTCAACCGGCTATGATCAGCGGGTCAGTCCTCCCAGACCACCGCTTAGTTTGGACTTCTTCATCAAGCTTTCGTACTGACGCGACATCAGGTAGGACTGGATCTGGCTCATCAAATCCATCATGACCACCACGATGATCAGCAACGAGGTGCCCCCAAAGTAAAACGGCACATTCCACTGCACGATCAGGAACTCCGGGATCAGGCACACAACGGTCAGGTAAACAGCACCGCACAGCGTCAGTTTGGAGACCACATCGTCGATATAGCGGGCACTCTGCTCGCCGGGCCGTATACCGGGGATGAACGCTCCGGACTTTTTGAGATTATCGGCGATCTCCTTGGGTTGAAAAACCAGCGCCGTGTAGAAAAAACAAAAGAATACGATCATCCCTGCGTACATCAAAACGTAGATCGGCTGGCCGGGCTGAATAGATGTCGCCAGATTGGTCAACCAGTTGGCGCCACTGCCCTGCCCGTAAAAACTGGCAATACTGGTCGGGAATAATATGATGCTGGATGCGAAAATCGGTGGAATGACCCCGGCCATATTCAGTTTCAATGGCAGATGACTGCTGCCGCCCGCCATCATCCTTCGACCCTGTTGCCGTTTGGCGTAATTCACCGTGATCCTGCGCTGTCCCCGCTCTACGAACACGACGAAACCGGTGATGAGGATAGCGCCCATAAACAGGACCAGTACAAATATCGGACTGAATGCGCCGGTGCGGGCTAGTTCCAGAGTGCCACCCGCGGCAGCGGGCAATCCGGCAACGATACTTGAAAAAATGATCAACGATATACCGTTGCCGATGCCGCGCTCGGAAATCTGTTCGCCAAGCCATACCAGGAACATGGTGCCAGTGACCAGGGTAACCGCCGTGGTCACCTTGAATCCGATGCCCGGCGTAACGACCACAGATAACCCGCCGGCTTCCTGGGCTTCTACGGCGACCGCGATGCCGATGGCCTGGAAGGTCGCCAGTAATACCGTGCCGTAGCGCGTATATTGGGTGATCTTTCTGCGCCCCTGCTCGCCTTCTTTCTTGAGTTGTTCCAGTGTGGGGATAACCGAACTCATCATCTGCATGATGATCGATGCCGATATGTAAGGCATGACACCGAGTGCCATGACGGACAACCTGCTCAGCGCACCACCGGAGAACATGTTGAACACATCAACGATAGATCCCTGGGTCTGCTGAAACATGGCGGCAACCGCATTGGGGTTGATGCCCGGAATGGGAATGTATGCACCCAGCCTGAAGACAACCAACGCGCCCAACACGAAGAATATTCGCTGACGAAGTTCAGTCAGTTTGCCGCCGCCCAGTGCTGAAGAATCCAGAGCCATTCTACGCTTCTACCTTTCCGCCCGCTTTTTCAATCTCGGCGCGAGCGCCTTTGGTGGCACCAATACCTACCAGGGTAACGGCGCGGTCTATGTTCCCGGAAGCGATTACCTTTGCCCGCAGAATTGCGCCGCCGACGAGACCCGCCTTGTGCAGGGCGGCCAGATCGACGATGTCGCCTTCAACCCCGGACAGTTCGTGAAGCCTGATCTCGGCCATTGTTTTGGTAATACGCGAGTGAAAACCACGCTTTGGCAGCCTGCGCTGCAGCGGCATCTGGCCGCCCTCGAATCCGACCTTGTGATAGCCGCCCGAGCGGGATTTCTGTCCGTTCTGGCCTCTGCCCGCGGTTTTCCCGCTACCAGAACCCATGCCGCGACCCACTCGTTTGGAGGTTCGCCTGGACCCGGCTGCCGGTTTCAGATTGTTCAGTCGCATCACACTTCCTCGCACTTGAGCATATAAGAGACTTTGTTGATCATGCCTCGATTTTGCGGTGTATCCACCACTTCAACGGTATGGTGCATACGGCGCAGTCCGAGCCCCCGCACACAGGCCTGGTGGTTGCTGACGCGACCGTACATGCTGCGAACCAGGGTAACGCGAAGTTTCTTTTCTGCTATTCCTTGTGGTTTATTTGGCGCCATGACTATTCCTCTATACCCAGCAATTCTTTCTTCGACTTGCCGCGTTTGGCTGCCACATGGTCGGGTTGCTGAATCTCCCGCAGGCCCTTTAACGTGGCCCGGACGACATTGACCGGATTCGTGGAACCGATGCATTTAGCCAGCACATCGCGAACACCGACAGCTTCGAATACCGCCCGCATGGTACCACCGGCAATGATGCCCGTGCCTTCGGACGCCGGGCGCATGACGACCCTGGCCCCGCCGTGGCGCGCCATCACGGTATACTGCAATGTGCTCTTATTGAGATGGACCCTGGTTAAATCCCTGCGCGCCGATTCCATCGCCTTCTGCACCGCCAACGGGACCTCACGAGCCTTGCCACGCCCCATACCTATACGGCCTTTGCCGTCACCGACGACGGTCAGTGCGGAAAACCCGAAAATTCGCCCGCCCTTCACCACTTTAGCCACGCGACGGACGCTGATCAGGTGTTCCTGCAGATCGTCATTGCGACCTTCATCTCTAGCTGCTGCCATCAGTTATATTCTCATTTGTCGTTCTTCGGTGTTTCTGGTTTCGATGTTTCTCTAAAATTCCAGTCCATGCTTGCGGGCGGCATCACCAAGTGCTTTGACCCTGCCATGGAACCTGAAACCGGAACGGTCGAAAGCAACTTTCGTGACCCCGGCCGCTTTGGCGTTTTCAGCAATGAGCTTTCCGACCTCGGACGCAGCTGCAATGTTACCGCCGTTTTTCATGCTGGCGCGGAGTTTGGGGTCAACCGTCGACGCACTGGCCAGCACGCGTCCGCTAATGTCGTCGATGATCTGCGCATAGATGTGTCGGGGAGAGCGAAAAACGCTCAATCTCTGGATACGAAGATCCTTTATCTTGTGACGCACCTTGCGTGCACGTCTCAAACGTGATGTCTTTTTATCTTTCATGTCGTTGCTATTTCTTCTTGGCCTGTTTACGTACGACGTGCTCATCCGAATACCGAATGCCCTTGCCCTTGTAGGGCTCCGGCGGCCGGTAGCTTCTGATCTCGGCCGCGACCTGGCCTACTTTCTGCTTGTCCGGGCTTTTGACCAGGATCTCGGTCTGGGTAGGTGTTTCCACTTCCACATTTTCCGGAACGTCATAGACCACGGGATGTGAAAACCCCAGGGTAAGGTTCAGTTTCTTGCCCTGTGCCTGCGCCCTGTAACCCACTCCGATGATGGTCAGCTTCCGTTCAAACCCCTTTGATACGCCGATCACCATGTTATTCACCAGCGCTCGCATAGTTCCCGACATGGCCACTGCCGTTTGACTTTCGTCCTGTGCGGTTACTTTGAGTTCCTCATCCTCACGGTCGATCCTGACCAGCGGATGTGGAACCAGGGACAGATTTCCCATCGGCCCCTTCACCGATATCCGTTCCGCCCCAATCTGGACATCTACACCGCCGGGGACAGGAATCGGGTTTTTTGCAATTCTGGACATTTCAGTAATCTGCCGTTTTATTTATCTGCCAACTGTTAATCTCAACACCACTAACTCACGGTGCACAGGACTTCACCGCCGATGCCCGCTGCACGGGCTTCACGATCCGGCATTATGCCCTTTGAAGTGGAGATGATCGCTACGCCCAGCCCGCCTATCACAGACGGCAACTCTCCTTTGCTCCTGTAAACTCTCAAGCCAGGTTTGCTTTCACGCTTGATTTTGCTGATCACCGGGCGGCCCTGGTAATACTTTAGCGTAATCGTCAGCGCCGGTTTGCCGTCCTGTTCGGACGTTTCAAAATCCTTGATGTAGCCCTCGTCTTTCAATACCTTCGCGATGGCCGCTTTCACCCTGGATGCGGGCATATCGACCGCAATCTTTTCTGCAGCCAGGCCGTTACGCACTCTGGTCAACATGTCTGCAATTGGATCTGTCATCATAATAATTTGTTCCTGGTGCTAAATTCTGGTAATAATTTCCGGGTCTTACCAACTTGCCTTGACAACGCCGGGGGCTTCACCTTTCAGGCACACTTCACGCAGCTTGTTCCGGCCCAGTCCGAACTTCCTGAAATAACCACGAGGGCGGCCGGTCAGGCCGCACCGGTTACGTTTGCGCACGGCGCTGGAATCACGAGGCAGCATCTGCAGGTCCAGCATTGCCTGCCACCGTTCATCACCGGACAGGCTTTCGTCCACTATCTGCTTTTTCAGGTTTTTCCTTCGCTCGGCGAATTTCTCCGCCTGTTGTAATCGCTTTTTTTCCCGGGCGATCATCGATTTTTTTGCCATGCTTGTTGTTAACTCCTGATCGGAAAATTAAATGCCTTCAAAAGCGCGCGTGCCTGATCGTCGCTCACCGCAGAAGTGGTTATGGTCACATCGAGGCCCCGTATCGTATCGATCTTGTCGTAATCGACTTCCGGAAAGACGATCTGTTCCCGCAACCCCATGGAATAGTTTCCTCGCCCGTCAAATGCCTTCGCCGGCAATCCCCTGAAGTCGCGTATGCGCGGAATGGCCACTGAAATCAACCGGTCCAGGAACTCGTACATGCGTTCCCGGCGCAGCGTCACTTTGCAGCCGATGGGCCAGCCTTCCCTGACCTTGAAATTGGCAACGGATTTTCTGGCCTTGGTGATTACCGGTTTCTGGCCGCTGATGCGGGTCATATCGTCGGTGGCATGCTCCAGAATCTTCTTGTTGCCGATCGCTTCCCCCACGCCCATGTTGAGCGTGATCTTGGTGATCCGCGGGATCTGCATCACGTTTTTCAGCCCGAGTTCCTGTTGCAACCGCGGCACGATGGTTTGCTTGTATTGTTCATGTAATCTTGACATTGACTTAACTCAGATCCACCACTTCCCCATTGGACTTGAAGTAGCGGACTTTGCGGCCGTCTTCAAGTTTTTTGAAACCGATCCGGTCCGCTTTTTTGGTTTCCGGATTGTACAAGGCGATATTCGAGATATGGATGGCGCTTTCTTTCTCGATAATGCCGCCTTGCTGGCCCTTGTTCGGATTAGGCTTGGTGTGCCGCTTGACTGTGTTTACATCATTGACTAGGGCCCGGTCATTGGACAGCACCTGCAGCACTTCACCAACCTTGCCCTTGTCTCGGCCCGCCAGGACGATAACCTCATCACCTTTTTTGATCTTTTGCATTTCGCTATACCCTACACCTTGCGCCTTACAGTACTTCCGGCGCCAGGGAAATGATTTTCATAAAACGCTCGCTGCGCAGTTCTCGCGTAACCGGGCCAAAAATACGGGTACCCACGGGCTGATTCTGCGGGTTCAACAATACCGCCGCGTTCCTGTCGAAGCGGATCAGTGAACCGTCCGTCCTTCTCACACCTTTGCGCGTACGCACAACCACCGCATTGAACACCTCGCCCTTTTTTACACGGCTGTTGGGAATCGCTTCCTTGATGGTGATCTTGATTATGTCGCCAATACCCGCATAGCGGCGCTTGGAGCCGCCCAGCACCTTGATGCACTGAACTCTCCGTGCACCACTGTTGTCGGCAACTTCCAGCATTGTTTGCATCTGAATCATGACACTGGTTCCTTTTCTGTTTTATACCGCTTTTTCCAGCACTTTCAGCAAACGCCAGGATTTGTGTTTCGACAACGGCCGGCACTCTTCTATGGTCACCTTGTCACCTTCACCACATTCGTTGGCTTCATCATGCGCAAGCAGTTTGGTGGACAAACGTATGTACTTTTTATACAGCGGGTGCTTGACCTGCCTTTCCACCATCACCGATACGGTTTTGTCCATTTTGTTGCTGACCACCCTGCCGGTCAACGCGCGGGACCGCTTTTGCTCACTCATGATGCTGCTCTCGATTTCTCATTCAACACTGTATTGATTCGAGCGATTTCCTTCCGCACTTCATTGAATCGCGCCGGGTTTCCCAGTTGACCCACTGCTCTTTGCATACGCAGATTGAACTGCTCACGCCTGAGTTCCACTAACTCGCCATTCAATTCCGAATCGGATTTATTTCGCATTTCTGCTGCGTTCATCACTTATCTACTCACGAAAGTCGTTGTCACCGATAATTTTGCGCTGGCCAGTCGGAATGCTTCCCGTGCCAACTCTTCGGGAACGCCCTCCATCTCATACAGCACATGGCCGGGCTTGATCTCGGCGACCCAGAATTCCGGATTACCCTTGCCTTTACCCATCCTCACTTCCAGAGGTTTCTTGGATACGGGTTTGTCCGGAAAAATCCTGATCCAGATCTTGCCGCCGCGTTTGATGTGGCGTGTGATAGCCCGCCGTGCGGATTCGATCTGCCGGGCAGAAATGCGCCCTCTACCGGTCGCTTTCAAGCCATATTCGCCGAAACTTACCTTGTTCCCACGCGAGGCCAGGCCACGGTTGCGTCCTTTGTGGCATTTACGCCATTTTGTTCGTTTTGGTTGCAGCATTGTCGTTTCTCAGTTCCGGTTCAGGGTCCTGTTTCTGTTCCTTGGGCTAAGCTGCCGCGGTCTTGGCTTCGGTTTTGGCCCCATCTTCCCGGGCTTCCTCGAAAACTTCACCCTTGAATATCCAGACCTTGACTCCGATCACACCATAAGTCGTTTTTGCTTCCGCAAAACCGTAGTCTATATCGGCCCGCAACGTGTGCAACGGAACGCGGCCTTCCCGATACCACTCGGTTCGAGCGATCTCTGCGCCGTTCAATCGCCCCGCCACCATTACCTTCACACCCAGTGCACCCAGGCGCATGGCATTGGTCACGGCTCTCTTCATGGCACGACGGAACATGATGCGTTTTTCCAGCTGTTGGCAAATACTCTCCGCCACCAGGGTGGAGTCCAGTTCCGGTTTGCGTATTTCCTCGACAGAAAGCTGCACCGGTAACGATGTCATCCGGCTGATGTCCCTGCGCATACGATCGATATCCTCACCCTTCTTGCCGATGACGATTCCCGGCCGTGCGGTGTGCACCGTAATATTTATATTCTGTGCGGGGCGCTCGATAGTGATCTTGCTCACCGCTGCATTGGCGAGGCGCTTTTTTATATACTTGCGGACAGACAAATCTTGTATCAGGTTCCGGGCATACTCATGCTTGCCCGCGTACCAGCGTGCATCCCAATCGCGAATGATGCCCAAACGCAGGCCGTTCGGTTGTACTTTCTGACCCATTAGAGGCTCCCTCTGGTATCGCCCACTTGAACTGTGATGTGGCTGGAACGCTTGAATATTGATGTGGCGCGCCCCTTGGCCCGCGGTATCCAGCGCTTCATGGTCGGACCCTCATCGACAAAACCGGCGGTAACCTTGAGTTCATCGATATCCGCACCTTCATTATGTTCGGCGTTGGCAATGGCCGACTCCAGTGTCTTGCGGATCCAATGTGCGGACTTTTTAGGGCTGAATTCGAGCAATTCCAGCGCATTGGACACCGAAAGGCCCCGAATCTGGTCCATAACCAGCCTCGCTTTCTGTGGCGACACGCGAATATATTTTGTTGTGGCTTTAACGTTCATGGCGCTATGTCTCAGACTTTTGTTTTCCTGCCCGCAGTGTGGCCCCGGAAAGTCCGCGTCGGCGCGAACTCGCCCAATTTGTGGCCCACCATGTTTTCGCTAATCAGAATAGGCACGTGCTGACGCCCGTTGTGGATAGCGATGGTCAGACCAACGAATTCCGGCATGATGGTGGAGCGCCGTGACCAGGTTTTGATCGGCCTGCGGCTACGCTCGGCCTGGGCCTTCTCAATCTTGACCCACAGGTGGTGGTCGACAAACGGACCTTTTTTAATCGATCTTGGCATTTTGATTACTTCTTACGTCGACGAATTATCATCTGTTGTGTGCGCTTGTTGGCACGTGTTCTATACCCTTTGGTCGGGACGCCCCATGGTGACACCGGGTCCCGTCCTCCCGAAGTACGGCCTTCACCACCGCCGTGGGGGTGATCAACCGGGTTCATCGCTACGCCGCGAACCGTGGGCCGCACACCCCGCCAGCGCTTGGCGCCCGCTTTGCCCAGCTTGCGCAGGCTGTTTTCAGAATTACCGACTTCACCAATAGTCGCACGACAATCGAGATGCACTTTGCGCACCTCGCCCGAACGCAAACGCAGTTGCGCGTAGTTTCCTTCCCGGCTCAGCACCTGAATGGCGCAACCGGCCGCACGCCCAAGCTGCCCGCCTTTGCCGTGTTTGAGTTCGATGTTATGTACGACACTACCCACCGGGATGCTGCGCAAGGGCATGGCGTTGCCCGCGGCGACCGGAGCGTCCGCACCCGACTGGATTTCACTCCCGGCCTGCACCCCTTTGGGGGCGAGGATATAGCGCCTCTCACCGTCGGCATAAAGCAGCAAGGCCAGGTGCGCACTACGGTTCGGATCGTATTCAATCCTCTCTATTTTTGCCGGCACGCCATCCTTGTCCCGGCGAAAATCCACCACGCGGTACTTTCTTTTATGACCGCCGCCACGATGACGAACGGTAATGCGGCCCGCATTGTTACGGCCATCAATGGATTTCTTGGGCTGCAGCAAAGGTTTGTGGGGGGCGCCTTTGTGCAGGTCCGGATTGACCACCCGCACCGTGCCCCGTCGGCCCGGAGAAGTCGGTTTTAGTTTTACTAATGCCATTCCTGTCCCCTATACCCCGCCCGAGAAGTCAATATCGTGCCCTTCCTTGAGCTTTACATAGGCTTTTTTCCAGTCTTTACGTGAACCCGGAACACGTCCGACACGCTTGACCTTGCCGTGCACATTGGTAACCTGAACGGATTCGACCTCGACGTCGAAAGCCATTTCCACCGCCCGTTTGATCTCCGGTTTCGTCGCACTCGGCAGCACCCTGAATACGACCTGACGATTCTTATCCGCGGTACGGGTGCTTTTTTCAGAAATGATCGGCGCCAGTACGACCTGATACAAGCGGTCTTTATCTACTTCCATTGCGCTCATTGCAACCACTCCTCGACCTGCTTTACCGCCTGCGTGGTCATCACCACAAGTTCAAATCCGACCAGACTCACCGGATCCATATGGCTTACATCACAAACCAGTACCATGTGCAGGTTCCTGGCGGACAGCGCCAGGTTGTCATCAGCTTTGTCGCTGACAATCAACACGGAGTCCAGCTTGAATTTTTTCAGTCTGGCTGCAAGATCTTTAGTTCTGGGTGCTTCCATTGTAAAGTCATCGCACACCACCAACCGTTCCTGCCTGGCCAGTTCCGACAGAATGGAACGGATCGCCACGCGGTACATCTTGCGGTTCACCTTCTGCGAGAAATCTTTTGTGCTCGCCGGAAAAGTCCTGCCGCCACCCCGCCATATCGGACTGCGAATGGTCCCCGCCCGTGCTCGCCCGGTTCCTTTCTGACGGAAGGGCTTGGCGCCTCCGCCGCGAACCGCCGACCGGTTTTTCTGCGCGCGGGTCCCGGCGCGAGCCGCGGCCTGGTGTGCAACCACGACCTGGTGGATCAACGCTTCGTTGAATTTTACAGCGAAGGTCGTATCGGACACCTGTAATGGTGTGTCGTTCTGACCGTCCGCCTTGATTACCGGTAGTTCCATATCGATCAATCCTTTTTCATCAACCCTTCTTCGCTTTCACCGAGGGAGAAACAACAACTTCCCTGCCACGGGGACCCGGTACCGAGCCTTTGATCAGCAACATATTACGGTCGGCATCAACGCGTACCACTTCCAGATTCTGCTGGGTGCGGGTCACGTTGCCCATCTGCCCCGCCATCTTCTTGCCGGGGAATACCCGACCGGGCTCCTGGCAATGGCCGGTGGAACCGATGGACCTGTGGGTCAGTGACGCCCCGTGGCTGGCGCGGCCGCCTCTGAAACCCCATCTGCGTACGCCACCCGAAAACCCACGGCCGATGGTGGTGCCCTTCACATCAACGCGCTGCCCGGCCTCGAAAATATCCATAGATACTTCACCACCTGCTTCCAATGCCGAGGAATCATCGTCGTCCACATGAAATTCCCACAGACCCAGTCCGGGTTCTACACCGGCTTTCGCAAAATGGCCCGCCATAGGCCGCGTAACCCGGCTCGGGCGTCGAGATCCGACCGTAACCTGCACTGAATTGTAACCGTCCTTCTCCCGGGTCTTTACCTGGGTTACGCGGTTAGACGAGATGGCGAGCACCGTTACCGGCACCGACTCGCCGTCCTCAGTGAAGACGCGGCTCATGCCTAATTTTTTACCCACCAATCCTAAAGACATTTTTCACTCACCAGTTAGTTTCGTTACAATCAATTCAGTTTAATTTCCACATCCACGCCGGATGCAAGATCCAGTCTCATCAGGGCATCCACCGTTTTATCGGTGGGCTCAATAATATCCAAGATTCTTTTGTGGGTACGAATTTCAAACTGATCCATGGCTGTTTTATTGACGTGAGGGGAACGCAACAGCGAAAACCGCTCGATGCGCGTGGGTAGCGGAATCGGTCCGCGCACCACAGCCCCCGTTCTTTTCGCTGTCTCCACTATCTCCGCCGCTGATTTATCGATCATACGATGATCGAAAGCCTTCAGCCGGATCCTTATCTTCTGGTTTTTAACTGTCATGGGATGTGTCTCAACTGGCCATCATTCAATTATCTTTGTCACCACGCCGGCGCCCACCGTCCGGCCGCCTTCTCGTACCGCAAACCTCAAGCCCTCTTCCATCGCTATCGGCGCCATCATCGATACCGTCATCTTTACATTGTCTCCCGGCATCACCATCTCTACTCCCTCCGGCAAGTCCACACTGCCCGTCACGTCCGTCGTCCGAAAATAAAACTGCGGCCTGTAACCATTGAAAAACGGCGTGTGCCTTCCTCCCTCTTCCTTGCTCAGCACATATACCTCCGACTCAAACTGCGTGTGCGGATTGATGCTCTTCGGCTTCGCCAGCACCTGCCCCCGCTCTATATCGTCTCGCTTCGTGCCTCGCAACAATATCCCGACGTTATCTCCCGCCTGGCCCTGATCCAGCAACTTCCGAAACATCTCCACTCCCGTCACCGTCGTCTTCGCCGTCTCCTTGATCCCCACTATCTCAACTTCCTGCCCTACCTTGATCACCCCTCTTTCAATCCGGCCCGTCGCCACCGTGCCCCGGCCCGATATCGAAAATACATCCTCTATCGGCATCAAAAAATCCCCGTCTACCGCTCTCTCCGGCTCCGGTATATACGTGTCCAGCGCCTCCGCCAGCTTCAGTATCGATTCCGTCCCCTGCTCCGACTCCTCTCCTTCCAGTGCCTTCAGCGCACTCCCCGTCACTATCGGCGTGTCGTCCCCCGGAAACTCATACTTGTCCAGTAACTCCCTGACCTCCATCTCCACCAGCTCCAACAACTCCTCATCGTCCACCATGTCCGCCTTGTTCAGGTACACCACGATGTACGGTACCCCTACCTGCCGCGCCAGCAGTATGTGCTCCCTGGTCTGTGGCATCGGTCCGTCCGCCGCACTCACCACCAGTATCGCCCCGTCCATCTGCGCCGCTCCCGTGATCATGTTCTTTATATAATCCGCATGCCCCGGACAGTCTACGTGCGCATAGTGACGATTCCCCGTCTCATACTCCACGTGCGCCGTCGCTATCGTAATGCCCCTCTCCCTTTCCTCCGGCGCATTGTCTATCTGATCAAACGACTTTATCTCCCCTCCAAACTGCGCCGATAATACCTTCGTCAGCGCCGCCGTCAGCGTCGTCTTACCATGATCTACATGACCTATCGTCCCCACGTTTACATGGGGCTTCGTGCGCTCAAATTTTTCCTTGGACATGAACTTTTATCCTCTT
>CAXMTM010000228.1:0-3767 GCA_964196385.1 Arenicellales bacterium | reverse complement strand
GCCGCAGCGGCCACGGCCGCCGTTGCCGGAGTAACTTTGCCCGGCGCAAACAACCTGGCCCGCGCTGACGAAAAGATCCGTTGGGACAAGACCGCTTGCCGTTTTTGTGGAACCGGTTGCAGCGTTCTGGTGGGGGTGAAGGATGATCGTATCGTCGCCACCCAGGGCGACCCCGACTCCCCCGTCAACCGCGGTCTGAACTGCATCAAGGGTTATTTCCTGTCCAAGATCATGTATGGCAGCGATCGTCTGAACAGGCCGCTGCTGCGGATGCGGGACGGGCAATACGACAAAGAGGGGGATTTTACCGAAATTTCCTGGGACCAGGCATTCGACATCATGGCTGAAAAATGGAAAGCCGTATTGAAGGAAAAAGGGCCGACCGCGGTGGGCATGTTCGGCTCCGGCCAATGGACCGTGTGGGAAGGCTACGCCGCCGCTAAATTATTCAAAGCGGGTTTCCGCTCCAATAATATCGACCCCAATGCCCGTCATTGCATGGCTTCCGCCGTGGCCGGATTTATCCGCACATTTGGTGCCGACGAACCTATGGGTTGTTATGATGATCTGGAAAACGCCGACGCTTTTGTGCTGTGGGGCTCGAATATGGCGGAGATGCACCCTATTCTCTGGTCACGACTGTCCGATCGTCGGCTCACCGCCAGTCACGTCAAAGTGGCTGTGTTGTCGACCTTTCATAATCGAAACTTCGATCTGGCCGATATGGGCCTGATCTTCAAACCCCAAACCGACCTGGCGATTTTGAACTACATCGCCCACTACATCATCTCCAACAATAAGGTGAACACCGAATTCGTCGAAAAACACGTTAAATTCGTTCGCGGCAACGACGATATCGGCTACGGGCTGCGCCCCGAGCATGCGCTGGAACAGAAAGCGAAGAACAACGGCAAGGCCGGTGGTTCGACGCCCATAGACTTCGGGCAATTCGCCGAATTCGTTGCCGAATACACGGTTGGAAAAGTCTCCGAACTCAGCGGGGTGGCTCCGGAAAAACTCGAAGCCCTGGCTGAACTCTACGCCGACCCCAACATCAAAGTTACATCGTATTGGACCATGGGTTTCAACCAGCATACCCGCGGCACTTGGGCCAATAATATGATCTACAACATCCATCTGTTGACCGGCAAGATTTCCGAACCGGGCAATGGACCGTTTTCACTGACCGGGCAGCCATCGGCTTGCGGTACGGCACGGGAAGTCGGCACTTTCGCCCATCGTCTGCCGGCGGATTTGGTGGTGAAGAATCCTGAGCATCGTGCGTTCGCGGAAAAAGTCTGGAAGCTGCCGGAAGGCACCATACCCGCGAAGCCGGGTTATCACGCCGTGCTGCAAAACCGCATGCTGAAAGACGGTAAACTCAATGCCTATTGGGTGCAGTGCAACAACAACATGCAAGCCGCGGCCAATATCAACGAGGAAGCGTTTCCGGGCTATCGTAATCCGGATAACTTCATCGTTGTTTCCGATCCTTACCCCACCGTCACTACTATGGCGGCGGATCTGATTTTGCCCACGGCAATGTGGGCGGAAAAAGAAGGTGCTTACGGCAACGCCGAACGCCGGACTCAGTTCTGGCGGCAACAAGTCAAGGCCCCCGGTGAATCGCGTTCGGATGTGTGGCAGGTGGTGGAATTTTCCAAACGCTTCAAGGTCGAGGAGGTCTGGCCTGAAGAGTTGATCGCAAAAAAACCGGAATATCGCGGCAAAACCCTGTACGACATCTTGTTCGCTAATGGCAGTGTGAACAAATTTCCGAAACAGGATGTAGTCGATGCTGAAGGCAACAAATACCTTAACGATGAAATGGAGAGTTTTGGTTTTTACCTGCAAAAAGGCTTGTTCGAGGAATATCGCATCTTTGGTCTGGAGGGCCCGAAAAAAGGCCATGATTTAGCCGATTTCGATGCCTATCACGCAGCACGGGGCCTGCGCTGGCCAGTGGTGAACGGCAAGGAGACCCTGTGGCGTTATCGGGAGGGCTACGACCCATTTGTGGAAAAAGGCACCGGTGTACAGTTTTACGGCAAGCCCGATGGTAAGGCCGTAATTTTTGCATTGCCCTACGAACCGGCAGCGGAAGAACCGGATGACGATTACGATTTATGGCTTTGCACGGGCCGCGTATTGGAGCACTGGCACTCGGGCTCCATGACCCGCCGGGTCCCCGAATTGTATCGCGCCTTTCCCGATGCCGTGTTGTTCATGCACGAAGATGACGCCAAAGCGCGGGGCTTGCGACGCGGCGCCCTGGCCAGGATCAGCACCCGCCGCGGTGAGATCGAGGCTTATGTCGAAACCCGCGGTCGCAACCGGGTGCCCAAGGGGCTGATCTTCATCCCCTGGTTCGACGAAGGGCGTTTGGTCAACAAGTTGACCCTGGACGCCACCTGTCCCATTTCCAAGGAAACGGATTACAAGAAATGTGCGGCCAGAGTTGAAGTCGTTTAAGGCCAGATCCTGTTAAGCAACGTGGTTTCCGCACAAAGACGCCGCTTTCTGGGAGAACTGGGCAAGTCGGCCTGCGGCGCCGTACTGTTCGGTGGCGGGCTGGTTTATGTCGCGGAAAAATCCCAACCCCGCGCTGCCTGGGTTATTCACCCACCGGGGGCGCTGGCGGAGAAAAATTTCCTCGGCGCCTGCGTACGTTGCGGTCTGTGTGTACGCGATTGCCCCTACGATACGCTGGATTTAGCCAAACCCGAAGACAGTGCGGCTACCGGAACACCTTATTTCGTCGCGCGAGAAGTACCCTGTGAAATGTGCGACGACATTCCCTGTGTCAAGGCCTGCCCGACGGGTGCGCTTGATTCCGAACTGACCGACATCGACGACGCCCGCATGGGTCTGGCAGTGCTGATCGACGAGGAAAATTGCCTCAATTTCCAGGGCTTGCGCTGCGACGTGTGTTACCGCGTCTGCCCCGCCATCGACGAAGCAATCACGCTGGAACCGGACCACAATGAACGCACCGGCCGTCACACCCGCTTTCTGCCGGTCGTACATTCCGAAGCCTGCACCGGTTGCGGCAAGTGTGAATACGCTTGTGTGCTGGAAAAGGCGGCGATCAAGGTTTTCCCCATTGCACTCGCCAAGGGCGAACTGGGGCACCACTATCGCTGGGGTTGGCGGGAAAAGGAAAAAGCCGGCGGCAGTCTGGTGACCCCCGATACCCCCCATGAGTACCACCTGCCGCAGGGATTGCGCTACGAACATGATGGCAGCGGGCTGGTCCCGGCCACTACGGAGACGACAACACCTTTTTCCGATAATGCACTGGACACGCTCAGGCGGGGCGCGCAGCAGCCATGATCCGGGCGACACGAATCGGCAAACTCGCTATAGCACGGAAGGGCTGGTGGACCGGTAACAAATGGCTGCTACTGCGGCGTTGTTCGCAGTTGTTGATACTGGGTTTGTTTTTACTCGGTCCCTGGGCCGGGATATGGATTGTGAAGGGCAATCTCAACTCCAGCCTGGCCCTGTATATTTTGCCCCTGACCGATCCCTACATACTGCTGCAAGCCCTGTTCGCCGGGCATGTCATGGAATCGCAAGCTCTGCTTGGGGCCGCGATAATTGCCGTCTTTTATATGTTGGTCGGCGGGCGTGTCTATTGCTCATGGGTATGCCCGGTCAATGTCGTTACCGATACCGCACACTGGCTGCGGGTGAAGTTGGGGATTACGACATCGATGCGCTTAAGCGGAAGCACGCGCTACTGGTTATTGGGCACGACATTAATC
>CAXMTM010000227.1:0-6657 GCA_964196385.1 Arenicellales bacterium | reverse complement strand
AATCGTTTCGTGCGCAAGGTGCCCGGGCTGAGCGCCTATGCATTATGGATCGGCGACGGTTTCGAGACCACGTTCGAGATCTTGGGGGCCAGTCGGTCGTTCGAGGAACTGGACAGTGATCGTGACCAACCGCTGGCCTGGAACGTCGAGCTTGCATTGTTTATACACCCCAAGGCAGAGATCGACCTGCGACTGGAGGGCAGCCGGCAGATCGAAGGCTTCCCCAAAATCCAGTGGGGTGTCGCCACCACCGTGCAACTCCACCGCCGCTCTACACTGACGCTGGAACTCCTTCAGGGGGATTTCGAAACCGGCCTCGCCATGGACGATGACGACAACCCATTCACCGATGTCACTACCATCGGGGCACAACTGACCATCGCTTTTTGAGCCAGGTGCTTTCCGGGCCAGGGAGCGGAACGCTGCCCTTACATCGGCAAAGGTTTGCTGCCGGTCTGAACCTGCTGCTGGAGGAATTCCGCAGTGCTCTTGATCCGGTCCAGTTTGTGCGCAATCAGGTCACGAATACTCAATAATCCGACGAGCCGGTTCTGATCCATTACGGGCAAATGCCGGAACCTGTTTTTGTTCATCAGATCCAGCGCCTCATCCATAGTCTGATCGGGGCTCATGATGATCACTTTGGTGATCATGCTCGCCTTGAGATTGCCATCCAGAAATTCGGCACCGGCACTGTGCAACCCCTGCATAACATCACGTTCGGTAAATATTCCGACCACGCTGTCTTCATCACGCACCACGACCGCGCCGATATTGTGCTCAGCCATACGTGCAACGGCCTTGGATATTTCATCAGTCGAATTACATGTAACGGCTTCATAGGGCCGGGACTGGTACTTTTTTTGAAGGAGTTCAGATATCAACATGTCGCATCCTCTCGCAATTCTATCATCACAGACCGGTTCGGGTCCGCTTTAGAAACCCCTCAACTATACCGCTATCAGACACCAGATACAGGTAAAAAAGGTTTATGCGGCAATAAATGAAACTTAAAGAAGACTGGTTTTCGGTCACTCAGCGCGAAAATGCGCAACTTCTCAACAATCCGGGTTAACCCGGACATTTCACAAATCATGCACAATCTCGCTTGTCTCTTGAGTCCACAAGGAATATTTCCTCAGTCGGGAGTAATCAACGATATTCCTTCGGTTGTTCCTTGTAATACAAATATCCTGCGCGATCTTTGCGCAGATTTATGAAATTTCCGAGATAGAGTTTGCAAATAACGATTTCGGGGCTCACAGCTTTCGTTTAAACGCAAACAGCGCCAGTGCGCCGGCGATAAGGCCCCAAAATGCCGACCCGATCCCAAATAATGATACGCCTGAAGCCGTGACCAGGAACGTAATCAATGCGGGCTCGCGCTGGTCCACGTCTTCCATCGCAGCGCTCAGGCTGCCGGCAATGGTCGACAACAAGGCCAGGCCTGCAATTGCGAGTACGAGTTCTTTGGGAAATGCAGCAAACACAGCGGTGACGGTCGCTGCAAACGCGCCGGTGAGCAAATAGAAAATACCGGCCGAGATTGCCGCTATGTATCTTTTATCCGGGTCTTCGTGAGCCTCCTTGCCCATGCAAATAGCAGCGGTAATGGCGGCCAGGTTGAGTGCAAACCCGCCGAAAGGCGCCAACACAAGTGTCGCCGCACCGGTCCACGTTGTGCTCGAAGACACCGGCGGCCTGTATCCGGAGGCCCGCATCACCGCAATTCCCGGGATATTCTGGGAGGCCATGGTCACTATAAACAGCGGTATTCCCACGCCAATCATGGTACTGGCTGAAAACGACGGCGCTACAAATACCAACTCCGTCACGGCAAACTCGAAGGTATCGAACTGCAGCAGTTCCTGAGACCAGGCGACGAAGACACCCCACAGCAACACCAGCACAATGGCGTATCTGGGAAGCAAGCGTTTGCATATCAAGTACATGATAAACATGGAGAACACCAGCAAGAAGCGGGATGTCATGGAGACGAAAACGTCCATGCCAAATTGCAGCAGTACACCCGCCAGCATGGCGGCGGCAATGGACATGGGTATGCGGCTCATTACCCGCTCGAACCAACCCGTAATTCCGCACAAGGTGATCAGCATGGCGCTGAACAAGAATGCGCCGATGGCTTCCGCCATAGGGACACCTTGCAAGCTCGTGGCCAGAAGCGCGGCCCCGGGTGTTGACCACGCGGTCAGCACGGGAATGCGGTAGTAGAGCGAAAGCCCGATGGTGGTGACCCCCATCCCGACCCCCAGTGCGCCCAGCCACGAACTGACCTCGGCAGGCGTCGCGCCCGCGGATTCGGCGGCGTGAAAGACGATGACCGCGGAACTGGTAAAACCCACCAGCACCGCAACGAATCCTGCAATGATGGCAGTCAGTGAAATATCCTTGAATATGTTTGGCATATTTGCGTAGATTCAGTCAGCCGGGATCAGTCGGGTTGAAGAATATTTGGTAATGTGGTGCTGTACGTATGCGTGGTGTACGTGTGTCAACGCGCCTGCGGCAATTCCGCAAACAGCGACAGGAGTCACCTTGAGTGAGCAGCATACAGTTTAACAAAGAATTCAGCTGCGATTACGGCATGGCGGAGCCGGTTTCTCCCATGATACGCCGCATCGTCGCCCGCAACCCCGGTCCTTATACATTCCACGGCACGGGGACGTACATCATCGGTCACGGTGACGTAGCAATCATGGATCCGGGACCGGATGACCCCCGGCACACCGATGCGATCATCAATGCTCTGACTGGTGAGCGGGTGACCCATATACTGGTCACCCACACCCACCGGGACCATTCCCCCGGATGCCAACCGCTCAAACGGCTCGTTGGCGCCCCCACCTACGGCTATGGCCCGCACGGCCGCGGCCAGATCCTGCACGACGAGATTGTCGAAGAAGGAGCGGATATGGAGTTTGTACCGGATATCCGGGTGTCGCACGGTGAGATAATCCGTGGTGACGGGTGGTCACTGGAGTGTGTGCATACGCCGGGGCACACGTCCAACCATATTTGTTATCAGCTGCGCGAAGAAAAAGCCCTGCTGTGCGGCGATCACGTCATGGCCTGGTCGACCAGCATCATTTCCCCACCGGACGGAAACCTCTGCGACTACCTGGGCAGCCTCAATTTGCTGCTCGAACGGGACGACCGAACGTACTGGCCCTGTCACGGTCCGGCCATATTCGATCCCAAACCGTTCGTGAAATCCTACATCACGCACAGGCAAAATCGAATCAATCAGGTGCTTGACTGCCTGGAAAAAGGGATACACACCATAACCGGCATGGTGCCATTGATGTATACAGGGCTGCCGGATCCAATGTACCCGGCAGCGGCACGATCGGTACTGTCCACGCTCATATACCTGATCGACCTGGGCGCGGTATCGGCGGAACGGATCGGCCTCGACAGCGCTTTCGAGTTAACCGGTTGAACACAACTACAGACCCGAAAAGGAAAACCTTATGAAATATAACTCAATCAAGCAACAACTTCGTTCCGGCTCGCGACTCACCGGCTGCTGGGTCGAAAGCTTCAGCCCCATTGCCGGGGAGATCATGGCCATGGCCGGTTATGACATCGCGATGATCGATCTCGAACACGGCCCCGGCAATTGCCTGGAAGCCATATCGATAATGCAGGCGGTGCAATGCCACGGCTGCACCCCGATGATCCGGGCCACTTCGACCGACCCGGCCACAATCAAGCGCATCCTGGACATTGGCCCGGCCGGCATCATGATTCCGAATCTACGCACTCAAGCAGAGGCACAACAAGCGGTAGCTGCGTGCAGGTACGCTCCTGAAGGGGTGCGGGGCGCCGCCCCCGGCATCATTCGCGGCACCGGTTATGGCAGGGATGTTGCCGGGTATTCTGAATGGATGCGAACCGAGTTTTTGATCATCGGTCAGATCGAATCCGTGTCCGCCGTCGACCAGATCGACGGGATAGCTGCCGTAGACGGGCTCGACATGCTGTTCATTGGGCCGTCGGACCTCTCCGCATCACTTGGTGCCCACGGAATATTCGACAGCGAGAAATTCATCGGCGCCTTCGATGCCATCGAGCAGCATACTGTAGCGGCAGGGAAATGGCTCGGCACCATTCCTTTCCCCGGTTGGGATGCAAAGAAACTCTACGGCAATGGACACAGCCTGGTGATTTCGGGTGCGGACACACTTTTGTTGCGCCAGGCGGCGGAAGGCGATGTGCGCATGTTGCGGCAGGCGGCCGGTTGACACCCAGGCGTGTCAAATGCGTTTATCCATGCCCCTCAATCTGTCTGCCAGCACGCGCATTACGTGGAGCGAAAACGCGGGTGTTTGCCGGACCATGTCAAGAAAGCGCGCCTCATTCACGGGTGCGGCGCGGCAATCGGTTCGGGCCTGTGCGCTGGCGCTGCGGGACTTCGAATCAATCAATGCCATTTCGCCCAGCACATCCCCGGCCCTGGCCAATAACAGAACCCGCCCGCGTACTGAAATTTCAACCTCGCCTTCGAGTAAAACATACATAGTGCTACCCGGGGCGCCTTCGTGAAATAGCCACGACCCTGCAGAGAATCTCTCGGCGTCATCTGCATGCCCGAACATATCAATTAAATTCATTCACCGATTACTCCGTTTTTTGAATTTATGAAGTCCGGACGCGCTTGCAACCAGGGCTCCTGGGCAAATTATCGCAGAAGACTTGTAATTCCCGCCCGGACGAGTAGATTATGATCGAGTAATTAATAATTCAATAAGCGACTGATAAAGATCGCAAATAAGCATAATTGGGGGTAACGTGGAACGGCAACAGTTTCAGAACGAGGATCTCATCCTGAAACAGGGGGATCCCGGCGGTTTCGTATTCCAGATCGAGTCCGGTGAAGTAGAAGTATTCATCGAGGAAAGTGAAAGAACCGTCGTATTGGGGACCATAGGCAAGGATGAGTTTCTGGGAGAAATGGGGGCCATCGGGGGGAACTTGTTTCGCAGCGCATCGGCGCGGGCCAAAGGCAACGTCACCATAAATCTCATGGACAGGGAAGAATTTCTGCAGATGGTCAGTGGCGACCGGCAACTTTCCTACAGAATCATCGAACGTCTGAGTGAACGCCTGCGTTCGTCAAACACCAGACTGGCGGAGGCTATGCTGCCGGTACAGCCCAATGAGGAGTTCAGTATATTACTCTCCTCCGCCAGCAAGTCCTTGGCATCACAAATACCCCGGGACGGGGTGCGTGTGGACAAGTTGCCCTTCTCTGTGGGGCGCAATGCCCAACACACGGATTCTTCTAAATCCACCCCCGATCTGGCACTAAGCGATTCAAAGCCGTTCAGATTGTCGCGCCTGCATTTTTCCATTTCCCAACTCGACGAGAAAGTCGTTGTCTATGATCTGGAAAGCACCCTGGGCACGGAAGTCAATGGTGAAGCCCTGGGAAAACATTTCGGGAAAGACTATGCCCTGTTGCAGCACGGCGACAACAAGGTAATGGCCGGGGGGCATTCCTCCCCTTTTGTCTTCAAGGTCAATCTGGGGTAATAAGACTCTGTCGCCCCGCCTGCCCGGCTATGGCCGGGTTTGTTCCGGGGGCGGTATTCACGGTGGCGACGGTGTTGGCCTATAGAACTACTTTTTTGATCGAAGCGCTATCTTTACAACTTGCCGTCCGCACCAGGAAAACATCACTGTAGTTCACTTCGATATTGAACAATTCGTGCAAGGGCGCCCCAGTAATATGGGCCCAAAAACAGCGAATGACGCCGGCGTGGGTGACTACCGCGACGGTTTCGAACGGGGTTTGCAGCAGTTGTTCAAAATACTCACCGATCCTGCGGTAGAGCATCCTCAAACTCTCCCCGCCGGGCGGCTTTTGCTCTACGAAATCCGCCATCCACGTGTCCAGTTCCCGTTGCTCGATGTTATCCCAGTACTTTAGTTCCCATTCACCAAAACTCATCTCCAGCAAGCGCTCATCCATTACCACCTGCGCGCCGTTCAACTCACCGGCGAGGCGCACACAACGCTGAAGCGGGCTCGTATACACCATCTCCAGGTCCGGCGCGTCGCGCATTTTGGCCAGTATCCCATCTTTCTCCGCTTCGAAAACCTGCGCAAGTCCGACGTCGGCCTGTCCATAACATAACCCTTTTTTTATGTTCGGCGTGGTGTGACGAATCAGATATATGCGCACAGTGCCAGCACCGATATGTAGAACATGGATTCACTGACCTGCTGCACCGCACCCAGGCAGTCACCGGTATAACCCCCAATCCATTTATTGAAATACCGGGCCAGATAGATCCGGGATAAATAAGCAGGAACAATCGCCACAACAAGGATCCAGTCAGGGTAGACAAACAGCAGTGGAACCACCACGAACATTGCACTGAACAACATCCCGGCAGCGCCGAGCCTGCTCGTTGCGATCGGCCTTATCTTGCTGTTAACCGGATCCTGTACATACTCATGGGACTGGATCACCGTCAAAGCAAAGAACCGGCTCACCGTATGACCGCTCACCAGGCAGACCAGCAACAGGGAAGTCGAAATCTGTTGCAACTCATACAGTGCGGTAAACTTGACCGCCAACATCAACACGATCCCTATGCTGCCGTATGTTCCGATACGGCTGTCTTTCAT